>WTIY01000105.1 GCA_011525065.1 Flavobacteriales bacterium | reverse complement strand
GTATGCGGCACTACGATGATCATGCATTTTTCTATCGATCGATTAATCTCCCCCAACAAGCGCCATCCCATGAGGTTTTGAAAAAGAAGTTTTGCTAAAAATCGCATAGATCAACTACATTTTGGCGTAGAGGGCCTTTAGTTTGTCGGCGTTAATGACGCTATCCCAATCTGGTCCTAGAGCATTTTCCCAAAGTGGCACCAAACTAAGTGCAATGCTTACCATGGTATCCATTTGACTGTCGGTCAAATCCTTACAAATATCTACAGGCAGCTGTATGCCGTGAGCTTTTTTCATGGCTTTAAAAATCGCCACGTCTTCAGGATAATATTCTTCCAAATGATCAAAAACAATGCAATTACCGATGCCGTGTTTGACCCCAAGAACGTAGGACAATCCATAACTCATGGCATGTGCCACACCCACCTGTGAATATGCAATGCTCATTCCACCGTGCCAAGAAGCCATCATCAACTTTTCACGTGCGCTCTCATCAGAAATCGCTGTGTCAAGGAATATTTCTTTACAAAGATCATAGGCTTTTTCGCCATAACTCTTGCTGAACTCGTTCAAAAAAGTACCATTGAGTGATTCTACACAGTGAATAAAACAATCCATTCCCGTGTAAAACCATTGATCCTTCGGCACCCCTTTGGTTAATTCCGGATCCAATACGACTTGATCAAAGGGCGTAAAATCGCTGTTAATGCCTAATTTTTTTTCTGGACCGGTCAAAACAGTCGTACGAGAAACTTCGGCCCCTGTTCCGGATATTGTTGGAATCCCAACATGATAAACCGCTTTGTTCTTAACCAAGTCCCACCCCTGATATTCACTGGCCTGACCCTTATTGGTCAACATAATGGAAACCGCTTTAGCCAAGTCTAATATTGACCCACCACCAATGCCGATAATACCAGATGGACGGTAGGAAAATTCGGTTTTTATGCTCTTTACTAAGACATCGACCTGTTCTGTTTTTGGTTCCTCAAAAGACGAGATAAACAACAGTTTATCGTTAAACCTCAACGGAATGCGCTGAATGAGTTGCTCGTCATCTTTAAATACGTCATCAACCAAATAAATGAACGGTGCCTTATCCCTTCGCTGCGGTCCTAAAATGCCACCCAATTGATCAAAACAACCCTTTCCATAAACCACCTTGGGCACCATTGGGAAATTGCGGTATTTGTGATTGATGGGCAGTCGCTTTTCTTCTTTAAGTGCTTTGTTGGCCCGTACCAAATCCTCTGGGGTATCGATTTCAATGCCTTGATTGTTGGAAATGGCCATCTTAATACGCTTCCCGTATTCCAAAAATCGAATGCATTCAATTTTTTCAGTGGCCTCTAAGATGGTCATGGGTAAATTATAGAAATCCAAAAGGGCTTGCTTTCTAAATGCGTAAATGCCTTTGTGCTTGTAATACTGTACGGCCGTGTTTTTATCCCTTGGGTAGGGCACTGGGCTGCGCGAGAAATAGAGCGCGTAATTTTCCTTGTCCACCACAACCTTAACGGCATTAGGGTCACTGATTTCACGCCAATCGTGGATTTCAGTCATCAGTGAGGCCAAATCAATTTGATCTGCGTCCGCACCGTCAAAAACACTTAATACCTGTGCCAAACCCTCTTTACTTGTAAAGGGTTCATCCCCCTGAACATTCACTACGATATCGACGTCCATATCAGCCACTGCTTCCGCGATGCGGTCCGTACCGCAGTCGTGCTCTTTTTGACTCATAATGGCCTGACCACCATGCCATTCAATCTCTTTAAAAATGATTTCACTGTCGGTTACGACATAAACCTCATCAAAGAAGCCAGTAGCTTTAGCTGCTTCATAAGTCCTGACAATAACTGGCTTACCGCCAAGGTCTTGCATTAGCTTACCGGGAAATCGAGAAGCGCCGTAACGCGCTGGAATCATGGCAATGATTTTCAATGGACGTTTGTTTTTAGGGCTCAAAAATATAAAGTTTAACTGATTTAATGACTATTCCCATACTCAAGATACAAAAATGCTACGGGGGTTGGCCTAGAGATCAAAATAATCCTGCGAAAACCCCAATAAATACAATTGGCCTTTAGCCCGAGTCATGGCGGTGTACAACCACCTAAGATAGTCCTTATTGGGCCCTTCTTTGAGATAGGGTTGTTCAACAAACACGGTGTCCCATTGACCTCCTTGAGATTTGTGACAAGTAATGGCATAGCTGTATTTTACTTGTAGCGCATTAAAGTACTTGTTGTTTTTGACCGCCAAAAACTTTTTATAGTTGGCTGTAATTTCAGGGTAATCCTCGCGAACGGCTTGATATAAGGCATTGGATTCGTCGTAGGTCAAAGCCGATGAGTCGCTGCTGATGGTATTTAAAATCAATACGGTATTAAAAGGACTTTGGGTTGGATAATCCAGCATTCTAACCCTTACTTGAGCAAAATCAAATCCATAAATGGAGACGAATTCAAATATTTCCAGGACTTCTATTACATCTCCATTGGCAATAAAACCGGCAGTATCGGATGGTTTCAGCCAAAAATAGTTGTTTTTAACCACCATCAGCACATCCCCCACACTGAGTTGCTCATCGCGGAATAGTATGCGTTGGCGGATCTCTTGATTGTAGAGATTAGCGCGTTTATTTGAACGCACAATAACCACCGATTGGTCCAAATTGTCTTTAGAAAAAGCATTTTCAAGAGCCTCAAGAACTTCTTGCCCCCCAAAAGGTCGAATGACTTCATTTTGACCACTTAAATCAAAGCTTATTTGCTCTGGGGTGTCCTGTTCAATCCAGTGGCGTAAATTTGTAGCGTTGTTGACAATTGCCCCTTGGTCATCTTGACGAACCACCTCCTTAAGTTCAACACATTGTACTGACTTTCCATAGTCTCCCAGAAGCACCTGGGGGTCTAATGCGGGACTTAAATTTAAATGAACTGGGGGTAACTGTGCCACATCACCGACAAACATCAACTGACATCCGGGACCACTATACACATAGGCCA
This sequence comes from Flavobacteriales bacterium, assembly GCA_011525065.1. Lineage (GTDB taxonomy): Bacteria > Bacteroidota > Bacteroidia > Flavobacteriales > Flavobacteriaceae > BACL21. The sequence goes on along the minus strand of WTIY01000105.1, from coordinate 795 downwards.
TTAAATCCTCGAGCAGCGAACGTCCTTCAAAAAAACTGCTGTCCGTATTGGTGTCTGGAACCATGGAGGCTTCATCAACAATAAATAGCGTATTTCGATGCTTGTTCGGCTGTAGACTGAATTTTACCCCACCCCCCTTGCGACTCCTCGGGACATAGATTTTTCGGTGAATGGTGAAGGCCTCGCGCTGACTGTATTGACTAATGACTTTGGCCGCCCTGCCCGTTGGCGCCATTAAGACACTACTGCGTTTGTATGAGGCAATTGTTTTGACCAGAGCCGCCACAAGGGTACTTTTTCCAGTTCCAGCATAACCGGTCAACAAAAAGATCCGATCGGGCTTTGGATCAGTACAAAATTCCGAAAGGGCAATTACGGCCTCCTCTTGACCGGATGTTGGCGGATGCCCTAAGGCAATTTTTAATCGATTTTCGAAATCGGAAATAGACATGGAATGCAGGGAAAAGTAGGCTCAAATATAGCTAGGTTTTTTGCCAATTTACTTTCTCAAATCAAAAAATATTGTAGATTTGTCATGGTCGTTAAAACCCTAATTTCAACTTAAAACAGAGCAATGAAACTCGGCATTAAAATCGTTCTTTGGATCCTCATTATCTTCTTAGGATACAAACTATACAACTCCATCATTGGCCCAGTACATTTTAACCAAACTAAGGAAAAAAGATATGTTGCGGTTATTAAAAAACTGAAAGACATTAAAGCCGGTCAATTGGCCTATCAAGAGCTCAACGGCTCGTTTGCCTCAAATTTTGATACTCTAGTTCAGTTCTTAGA
>WTIY01000241.1 GCA_011525065.1 Flavobacteriales bacterium | reverse complement strand
GGGTATTGTGGGTCAAGTGGCAAAGGAAAAGAAAGCCAGAATCGTCCACGATACGTCCGAGGATGCTAATTATGTCGTGGATCAATATTCAAGACTGTCTGAAATTACAGTGCCAATTATCCTGGATGGAGAACTGATCGGGATTCTCGATTCAGAACACCCTGAAAAAAACCACTATCAGGACTATCATCTTGATTTTTTGAAAAAAGTATCGAATTTTATTGCCCTCGGCCTCAAAAATTCAATCAATGAATTAAAAATTCAACAACAAGCCAAAGATCTCGAATTGTCAAGTGATCTATTGATCAAGATTATTGAAAATATTCCTCGTGGAATCGCCTTTGAAAATACCGCGAACATCATTGTTTTCTTAAATCAAAAATTTATCGATTTATTCGGGTTGGAGGCTAATACAAGTGATGTCATCGGTCTGCATTGTGATCAAGCCCGCAGCATGCTCTCTAAAGTCTTTCCAGAATCTGAGCGATTTGCAGAGAGAACCGTTGAGATTTTGGAACGCCGAGAAGTCGTCACCGACGATACCCTGACCTTGCTCGATGGTAGGTCAGTGACTCGGCACTATGCACCAGTTTATCAGAATGGTGAATTTATCGGTAATCTCTGGGCTTATGCCGACAACACCATCGAAACGCGCTTCTATGAAAACCTGAACTACGAGCGTGAAAAATACATCAACATCATCGCCAATATGGAAATCGGCTTGTTGGAAGTAGATAATGATGACCGCATCATTACCGCAAATAATGCTTTTCTTAAAATGACCAATTACAGTGAAGAGGAATTAATTGGTAAAATTGGCCACGAGATCCTGGTCACTGAAAAAGAGGCAAAAAGAATCAAACAAATGAACGCCAGTCGTCTGGATGGAGAATCAAGCATTTATGAGATTGAGTATTTGACAAAAAACAAAGAGGTGCGACACATGCTGGTTAGTGGTGGCCCCAATCGAGACATTAAAGGAGATGTTATTGGGTCCATTGGCATCCATCTGGATATTTCCAAACTAAAAGAACTGGAAAACCTAAGAGAAGAACTCATTAAAGATCTTACAGAGAGTAATGACGAACTTAGTAACTATGCCCACGTAGTATCGCATGATTTAAAAACACCTCTGAGATCTATCTCCGCAGCCATGAATTGGCTCAAAGAAGACAATCAAGACAAACTCGACGAAATGAGTCAATCTTATCTTGAGATTGTGGATGAATCCCTCATAAAAATGGATAAAATCATCTCAGACACCTTGAGATATTCTGAGTTAAAACAAAAGTCCGGCGTGGATTCTGAGGTCGATTTAAACCACATGATTGGTCATCTGATAAAAGAACTCAATAAGAGTTATCCAGAAACAGAAATTCAAATCAAAGGAGAATTGCCTGTATTGACCATTAACGAAACCAAGGCCATTCAAATTTTTCAAAATATTCTTGACAATGCCTGTAAGTACAGAGATCCAAATCGGCACTCTAAAATTGAGATTCGCTGTTTGAATATATTTGGATTTTTCGAATTCCAAATTGAAGACAATGGCATCGGAATCGAAAAGAAACATGAATCACGTGTTTTTGAGATCTTTCAGAAACTTAACAACAATCAAGACTCAAATGGCGTGGGCATGTCGATAGTCAAAAAGATCATCGATAATTATGGAGGAAAAATTTGGTTTGAATCTGAGGTCGGTCAAGGCACTACATTCAAATTTAATTTGCCCCGGTCCATGAGGTCCGCGACCCTGGTTTAGGGACCGTCACCAGCATTAGTTTAAGCACAAAAAAAGCCCATCCAAACGGACAAGCTTCTCATTGGTCTATTTCTAAACCACATGACTCATCTCTGAGTCACAACACAACATCTTAGGTTGCGGTCTGGACGAGACTCGAACTCGCGACCCCCTGCGTGACAGGCAGGTATTCTAACCAACTGAACTACCAGACCAAATTTCCAATCTACCGCAGCAGAATCACGCAACAGCGCGAATTACAGAATTTGTTGCTCATTAAAGCGGTGGCAAATATACACTGCATTTTTATTTTCACCAATAAAAAAACTAAAAATAATCGACTCAAACAAACTTCTGACGAGCCACGAGAAAGGCTGTAAATACGGCATTAAAGCCCTTCTGAATGTCGGCCTCAACGTATTGAATCTTATGCTGAGCACAATTCAATTTTATGTCCTCAAAATACTGTGCAATCCTATCTTGATAAACTTTTTGGACCTGTTTGGGAAATAACGGAAGTTCATGACCTGTTTCGACATCTTTAAACTTTCTGGGCATTGATCCAAAGTCAAAATCACGTTCGGTTTCCCCATCAAATGTATGCATTAATACCACCGCGTGATTTCGGTATTTCAAATGTCTCATGGCATCAAATATCGCTTCTCGTTGCTCCCGATTCATCATCAAGTCACTGAACAAAATCACCATCGAACGTCGCGGTAATTGTTGAGCCAATTGATCCAGGTTTCCTGCTGTATCCGTGGTTGTATTTTTCGATTGTAGCTGCCAAACCTCGTCGAGTTTGCCCAATAAAAACTGATGATGCCGCTCACTGGATTTGGCCTGCGTTTGTAAACGAGTGTTTTGGTCGTAAAGGCTAAGACCCACGGCATCCCGTTGACGCTGAATTAAATACATCAGTGCGGCACTGGCCAAAACAGAAAATCCAATTTTATTTAAATCATCCAGAACCAATCGATTGGAAGGCGGAAAATACATACTGCTGCTCTGATCGATTACTAAATGACAGCGCATATTGGTTTCTTCCTCAAATTTTTTGGTATAAAGTTTTTCGGTTCGGGCAAAGAGTTTCCAATCGATAAATCGTGTTGAATTGCCTGGGTGATACATTTTGTGCTCAGCAAACTCCGCAGAATACCCATGAAACGGGCTTTTGTGTAATCCAGACATGAACCCCTCCACAATTTGTTGCGCTTTCAAATCTAGGTGGACAAGAGAATTATTTTGGGAAAGGGTTTTTAGCGGGTTCACAACAAATCATCATTTATTTCTTAAGCCTTAAGATAAAAAAAGACCTGCCAAATAGGACAGGTCTCTGAATATTTTTCATGTGGCTGATTACAATAGTGCGTCTAAAGCCTCGGCATAAACATTTTTAGGAGCTACATCGACTTGACGCCCAACGACTTCTCCATCCTTAAAAACAAGAACTGTAGGAATGTTTCGCACACCGTACTTAGCAGCAAATTCCTGATGGGCATCGACATCAACTTTACCAACAACAGCCTTGCCATGGTATTCATTGCTTAGGTCTTCAATGATCGGGCCTACCATTCTACACGGACCACACCAAGCTGCCCAAAAATCAACCATAACAGGTTTATCACTTTTCAATACCGTCTCTTCAAAAGACGCGTCTGTAATTTCTAATGCCATTTAATTATTATTTTGAATTAGGAATAATGAATGCTTCACAAAAGCATACAAAGTTAAATTTTTTTAAGCTATTTTATTGATTTTGAGGCATCACTTTCCTCGATGTTGGCATTGCTGTAAATGATGTTAAAGCGAATTATTTTTCTACTCGCTTTAAAGGGTCAAATATTAGCATACCGTGTTTACTCAATTCAATTTATATTGAAGTCTCTTTTCTTTTAGTGCGCGAATCAAATCGCGATTGATTTCTATCTTGGCGCTCCGACTCTGCATGGTTAAATGAACCTCTTTTTCACGATTATAAACCGCCAAATGCACCCCCTTTTTTCCTTTATATTTTTTTACCAGCGCGGTAATGGTTTCAATGTAATCTTGGTCAATCTCCTGGATTGGCGCTTGAAATGTTATT
>WTIY01000141.1 GCA_011525065.1 Flavobacteriales bacterium | reverse complement strand
GTTATAGAATTTGTCATTAAAAACGAGGGGGCGTCAGATCTTGAGGGAACTTTTGAATTTCAAGCAAATTTTGACCTCAGGCCTACATGGCTTGGAGACCGCACCAATATGGTCGATGCTGAGGATATTATGACGTTCGATCAAATCGAAAATACCGTTACGGTAACAGACCAGATGAATCCCTGGTTTGCGAGTTTGAGTAGCACTGAGCCAATCATCGAAACAAAAAATATTCCCAGTCAATACCAAGGAAAAGGTTTATCCACACAAGCCAGTATTCATCTTATCGTCCCCGGACAATCCGCAAAAAAAATCAATTTTTTCATTTCTGGGTCCTATCAAAGCCTTCAGGATAACCACAGCGAAATGGAATATCTTAAGGCCAATCACCAGGCTCTTTTGGCAGCCAAAATATCCAAATTTGAGACCCTTGAGCGTCAGTCCAGACTCACCACTTCAGATCCAGAATTCGACGAGGTCTTTCGATGGCTCAAATACAATGCTGACTGGTTCATCCGTGAGGTGCCTGAGATTGGACGGGGCATTGCAGCGGGCTATCCGGACTACCCGTGGTGGTTTGGCTGTGATAGTGAGTACGCACTCAAAGGCTATCTCTCCGTCGGGGCATTTGACTTGGTTAAGGATAACATTAATTTATTGGCAAAACTCTCGAGAGAAACCAATGATAATGGCCGAATCATCCACGAGGCTTCCACAAATGGAGCGGTTTACAATCCCGGAAACCTCAACGAAACCCCGCAATTTACCTCATTGGTATGGGAAGCGTATCAGTGGACCGGCGATGAATCCCTTTTGATCGAAAACTTCGATCTTATTACCCAGGGACTGGATTGGATTTTGAATGAAATGGACCTGGATCGAAATGGGTTCCCCGAAGGAGCCGGCATGATGGAAATCCACGGACTAAACTCAGAAATGATTGATGTAGCCACTTACACTCAACGTGCCTTTGAGGATGCTGCAAAGGTCACCGCGGTCCTGAACAAGCCTGATCTATCCGAGGGATATCAAAATATCGCCAATGATTTAAAACAAAAAATCAATGATGCATTTTGGGTGGAAGACTTCAATTCATTTGCCGATTTTATCGCGGATGATGCTCAAACACTTGCGCTAATAGATGATGCGATTGTGCGGGCAGATACTTTGGGCAAACCATGGGCGGTCGAGGAATTAAAATTGACTAAAAATTACGTTATAGAACATCCTTCGTCCTCAGTTAGACCCTTTGTACTTCACCACAATTGGGTGGTCAACACCCCAATGGAAATGGGTATTGCAGACCGGGATAAAGCCATTAAAGCACTGAAAACCGCAGAAAAATTTGTCAATCCTTATGGCGTTTTTGTCACTGGAATAGACCGCGATGAAACCGCCGGAAAAGACATTGGATCCTTTCAAGGCAGTAAAGTTTTTTCATATACCGGAGCCGTAATGACGCTTCCGACTGGAGTGTCGGCTGTGGCCGAAAATAACTATGGTCATCCAAATCAAGCCCTGGATTATCTCAATAGGATGGGCAGAAGTTTTAGCTTCGCTCTACCCGGGAGTATTTATGAAGTCTCCCCGGACTATGGCATGTTCGCACAAGCCTGGAACCTTTACAGCTATGCTGTTCCAGTGGTCCAGCAATTTTTTGGAATTAATCCAAAACCTTGGGCAAAAACGATTGTTATCTCGCCTTTAATGCCTGAAGATTGGGATAATGCTCGTCTGGAAAACGTCAAAGTGGGCGATAATCTACTCTCCATTAATTACGTAAAAAATAACGATGGTTATACCCTCGAGGTAAGGTCCCAAAATCCGGATTGGAACATTGAGGTGACCCCTCAGAAAGGCCAAATAACATCCAAAAAAACTGAATCTGATCAAATAATTTTCAATATAACATACATCACAAACTGATTTAAGTTGCTCAAGACACGCAAGCCATACAAGGTTATGAAAACCAGACAATCCCCTGAATCGTTCTAAAAAACATGCTGAAAATGGAGATTATTTTATAATTTGTGATTTATGAAAATTTACCGACATAAAATGAAAAGACTAATTTATTTATTCCTCGTATTCGGTTTAATTGGCTGTAGCGGTGAAGAAAAATCAAATGACACTCCAGAAGAGAGTGTATATATAGATACTGATCAAGATGGTTACTCTGAAGAAGAAGGCGACTGTAACGATAATGACCCAAATCTAAATCCAGGGATGGCGGAAGTATGCGATGGATTGGACAATAATTGTGATGGAGTTATTGATGAAGGGTTTGTCCCTGCCACCTATTATTTAGATAATGATAATGATGGGTATGGTGACGCGACTAACTCGATCGAATCCTGCGAGGAAGTGGATGGTTACGTGGAAAACTCATCCGATTGTAACGATGATGATCAAAACGTTAATCCTGACCAAGAGGAGTTATGCGATGGTCTTGATAATAATTGTGACGGGCAAATTGACGAAGGATTGAGTTTAATCACCTTCTATTTGGATAATGACAATGACGGATATGGAAATCCAAATGAATTTGTCGAGGCCTGTTCTGCAGTGGAAGGGTATGTAGAAAACGGAGATGACTGCAATGATAATAATCCCAATATTAATCCTGGAGCCAATGAAGCTTGTGATGGTCTTGATAATAATTGTGACGGGCAAATTGACGAAGGATTGAGTTTAATCACCTTCTATTTGGATAATGACAATGACGGATATGGAAATCCAAATGAATTTGTCGAGGCCTGTTCTGCGCTGGAAGGGTATGTAGAAAACGGAGATGACTGCAATGATAATGATTCTGAAATCAATCCAGGAGCCACTGAAGTTTGTGATGGTATAGACAATAATTGTAATCAAGAAGTAGACGAGGGATGTAATAATCCTCCTTACGTTAATTCAGCCAGTATCGAGCCATCAAACCCGACTTCGAATGATGTCTTACTATGTATTGTAGGTCAAGCAGGAGATCCTGATGGAGATCCAATTACTTTTGTATATGATTGGTTTGTCAACAACGTTTCAATAGGACAGTTCGGCCAAAATTTAACTCCGAATTTTTTTGTGAATGGGGATGTTGTTTATTGCGTTGTTCGAGCATTTGATGGAATTGAATATTCTGCACCTGTAAATTCTAGTGTCGTTACTATAGTGGACTAGTTCATAGAATCAAGGTACAATTAAGTTGCTCAAGACTTTTTTCCTTATTAATTTAGTCAGCAAAAAGCGTTATGATTGCCAGAACTAATGTAGAGGACCGCTTGAGAAAACATCGGTCAAAGGATATTCCAAAGTCAGACTTATTGGCCGAAGTCAAAAACATCTTGGATCTTGAAGATCACAAAGATGAGTCTGTCTACAACAAACTCCAATCGCAGGAAGGTATTTCCCAGAATTCTTTCAACATTGATTTATTAGACACGGATCGCATTTATCATGTGGAGCACATTAAGGCCATTTGTATTGATTATCGCCTTCGCTTTTTAGACAGTGAGCTCTTTAAAGGCTCTATTCCCTATGAGGCCATCATGAAAATCAAAGCACTGAACAAGGAACATGGCATTGAGCTCAGTGGCTTTAAAATTATGGCTCCGAGTAAACTCTTCAAGCTCGAAAATTCGGATGATCCTCTGTTGTTCGCCCCGATAGGTAATGATTATTATTATTTAATCCATAAATGGGGTAATGACCTGAGTCCTTTTAGAAAGCTTGCAGTACTGCCGTTCAAAAACTTTGAAAATTTAATGATGCTAACGGTTCTGGTTAGTTTAATTGCCTCTTTTTTCGTGCCAACAGGACTGTTTAGCATTGAGACCTCCGGGGTTCAATTTCTATTGATCTTCTTGTTTATGTTCAAGTCAGTGGCAGCCGTGGTCCTTTATTATGGATTTGCTGCCGGCAAAAACTTCAATACGGCTATTTGG
>WTIY01000165.1:1463-3939 GCA_011525065.1 Flavobacteriales bacterium | reverse complement strand
AATTAGAACGATCATATTGACCATATGAATCAACGGGTATTTCGATTGTCAAAGTCATGGCTTCCGGAAAAATTTGAAGACTCTTCCCTCTTGGTACATTCACTAACTCAACAGGAAGGATAATCTGTTTTTGAGTGAACTCTAATATTTCTGCGGACCATTGAATACTGTCTTGAGATCGACTTAAGGCATCTCCTTCCAAAGGCTCCAGTGCCAAAGATCGAACTGTTCCAGATTTCAATTCAGTCAAATTAACATAGTGCGTTTTGATTTCCGTAATACTATCGATCAACTCTGAGGGTCCGTAGATGGTAATGCTTTTGGGGTTAATTAACGCCGAATCCATCATTTTATAACCTTGAGCCAAACTTAGTACTCCATTGAATTTAACATCAATAGTTTTGGCAGACATACGGTCCAGTGAAACAATTAATTCCTTGGATTCAATCGAAATCATACCTGCCTGTGGCATTTTTCTGTAGCACAGAGCCAATAATTGATCTTGATTAAATCTTATTTTATCGACCTCCACAACCCGTCCTGCGGATAAATCCACCAATAAAGTCTTTGTCTTAAAAAATTCAGCAATGAGTTTAAACCCATTGGCCTTAACACTGATTTGGATCTGCTTGGGCGCATCGACAGATAGCATGGTTTGTTCAGGCAATCCCTCATAAATTAAATCCATATTGAACACCGCAACAAGCGGTTTCGAAAACTTAGTTAAAAACCAAATCGATGTGGCCAAGAATAAAAAAAATAAAAAAGGCTTAATTTTTTGATTGCGTCTAAGATTTGCCGTCCTCATCGTCGTCCTATTTGAAAAACATATTAGAAAACCTTTTTCTAGGTGCTTTTTTAAAAACACTCAGAGCCCACCATCCATTAAGAAAACCAGCAGCGTAGGCCAAATTCTGAATGGCAAAAATCATTGGAATCATGTATAAGGCTCGAAGATCCATTAACTGAACTAAAGCAACCAGGGTAATCAGAAAAAGATAACTACCTCCTGCAATGAGCAAATAAGGCAAACCATAGCAAGCCAAAAATAAAGCCATAATGGCCATAACCACAAGCAGTGTAGGTAACCAAAAAACAACAGAAGAATATTTAGGGTGCTGCTGATTTAAAATGCTTCTAGCTAGACCAAACTTATAGATTTGACGTAGATATGACAACCAGGTTATCCGTCGCTTGTGATAGACTAGAGCCTCCTTAATCAAGGTAGAATCAAATCCAAGATCCCAAAGTCGATGAACCAGCTCGGGGTCCTCTCCCGGATGCAAATCACCAAAACCACCTGATTCTTCAAAAGCCGAACGACTGAGTCCCATGTTAAAACTTCGCGGTTCAAATCGCTTCAATGCCTTTTGCCCTCCTCTTACTCCACCAGTTGTTAAAAAAGAGGTCATGACAAAACTGATGGCCTTCTGCCTGAAATTAAAACTCGCATGCGCTTTATCTGGCCCTCCAAAACAATCGATAAATGACTCCTTAAGGGATCGATGAACGGAGATCAAATAATCAGGACTTAACAAACAATCGGAATCTAAAATGATAAAATAATCTCCATTGGCCTGCCGCATACCGAAGTTTCTTGAATCGCCGGGACCTGTATTCTCCTTGTAGTAGTACTTAATGGTCAATGACGAGAATAATGAGATAGCTTTGTCTGACTTAAGTTCAGAGCCATCATCGACGATCACTACCTCAAAAGGAATGCTTCCATTAAGGGCCTGTATAGAATGCAACAACTCCTGAATTTCCTCAGGTCGATTGTAAACGGGAATGACAAAAGAGTACACCAACGGCATGCTGTAAAAATACACAATAAAAAAAGCCATCCCAATGGGATGGCTTTCTTGTATAACTAATTATACCCTAATTATTGCTTGATCAATTTGTAAGTACCAGTTTGACCGTCTACAGTTACTTCCATAAGGTAAGCACCCGCAGCTAAATGGGCCACATTTAGTTCAGTAGTGGTGGCGTCAACATTGACTTCCATCATTCTCTGACCTAAAATGTTGTACAACACTACAGACTCAATGTTCTGAGCTGCAGCCAAGTTAATGCGCTCGCGGGTTGGGTTCGGGTAGAACTCAAATCCTTCGATTTCATTACTTGCAGTACCTAATTGACAGTTATCAAATACAATATCTGTAATGCCTCCAGTATTCACTACAAAACAGTAGTATGTTTGACCTCCAATTACTGGAATGGTCGCACTTGAACCTGGTAAACATTGGTTTTGATAATAATCTACATGGACTAAATCAGTTTCCGATGAAGACTGATCAGGAGCAGTGTAGAAAGTTACCGAACTCACGCCTGCTGGAGAAGCAATGGTTCCTGTAATGAAGCCATTGATCTCAGGAGTGAATTCATACCACACACCAGCAGCACCAGAAATATCACATCCGGCAGGTGTTCCGTCTTCCTCAGTCGCTGCAGGCATCGCAACGTCTTCGTCAGT
>WTIY01000165.1:0-1453 GCA_011525065.1 Flavobacteriales bacterium | reverse complement strand
TCAGTGAATGGACATCCTACAGCCAATAAATCAATCGCATCTTCGATATCATTGTTTGGTGGTGGGATTAAGGTACATTCCATTGAGAGATCAAAAGTACCTGTGGCAGATGAGAATCCAGCCACTAAAATGTAGTAAGTGCTGTTTCCATCAGAAACGAATTCAAGTTCCGTAGTGAAACCACTACAACCTGTTGTATCATCATTTCCGTCGATACAAACTAGATCGCCACAAGATCCTGTGAATACGTAAAGCTTAGTGTCGTAGTCCGCTTGGTTACAAGTACTCAATAGAACTTCAGAGGCAAGGCCTGAGTTGTCCTCAAATACATACCAGACACCTGGTGCGGTAATTGATGTGCCACACTCAGTAAGTCCTGCTTCCTCTGTCGCTGAAAGTGTGTCTCCAGTTAAGGTATCACCACACTCGATTGTACGAGCACCGTAGCATACATCATAAGTTAATGGATCAGTTGTAACCAACTCAACATCCATCATTAGGTCTGGGCCTAAACCACCACCGACACCACAGTCAGCGAAAGTTCCCCAAGTCGGGCAGACACCAAATCCACCGCCTGGATTTTGCCATAATGCGGCATTGTCGTTAGTGTCTTCAGCACTACCCCAGAACCACTGTCCACCAAGTCCAAATTCCATCACAACGGCAACAGAGATCCAGTAACGGGTATCAGGGTTAAGGGTCGCTTGAATCACTTGAGCAGGTTCAAGGGTGAAGTTAGCATCTCCATCCGCGTCAACACTTCCAGGGAAGGTTTCTTCGTAATGTACAGCGCCAGGAACACCACCATCATCTTTGTAGATGGTCAATTGAACCGCACCATTAGGATCTCCAGGTAGTCCAGGAGCACCTTCTGTGTAACGACCTTCGATGTCGATAGAACAAATTAGACCAGCATCTCCAGAGAAAAATACATCATCAACAGCGATGCTTGTAAAGTCTGGGAAATCTGGGAAAATTTGTGCTGGTGGTCCACCACCAGTTGGAACTTCATTGGTATAAGAGAAATCTCCACATCCTGGATTTTCTGTTCCAATTACAACATTACCTAAAGCTGCTTCATTAGCTGAACTAGCATTAAGCCCCTTTACATACCATCCGTATTGCACGAAGGCATCTTCAGGTTCAACATCGGTGTAAGAAACTTCAAAAAATTCTCCTTCGATAAGCGGAGCAGTCTCAAGTTTTAAAACACTAAAGTTTGAATTGAATACTTTGATGAAGGCAACAGCCTCATAAGCCGGATCAATAGTATTTGAGATAACAAAACCAGACCAGGTTAAATTTTGGCCGGCCAAAGTTGGGTCGTCAACATAGGTGTTGGCTTCCATAGTTTTGTTTCCGAGACCAGTTGCTTGGTCAACCCAGAATGGATCAGTTGGATTGTCATCGTAGGTGTTGAAATTTGGGTAAAGGGTCACTGAACCCGTAACAG
>WTIY01000086.1 GCA_011525065.1 Flavobacteriales bacterium | reverse complement strand
GAGGGCAAATATAAACTAAATTATAAATAAAAAAGACTTTCGGTGCTCAATTTAAGTCACTGGCTTGTAGGACTTACCGTCGATGATCATCTTAGCGATGATTTCTTTGAGAATTTCCGAAGTCCCGCCACCAATAGGGCCTAATCTACTGTCCCTAAAATGCCTGGCCATGGGATACTCTTCCATATATCCATAACCACCCAAAAATTGAAGACACTCATAAGCCACTTTATCAGAGATTTTGGTTGACATCAACTTGGACATGGTGGCCTCTTTAACCGCATACTCTCCCTTATTCAGCGCTTGTGCTACCGCGTAATTGAAAGTTTTGCAGACGGTAACTTCTGTCGCCAACTCCGCCAAACGATGACGCAAGGCTTGAAATTCAGCAATAGATTTGCCAAAGGCTGTTCGGTCTTTCATGTACGCCAAAGCATAATCCAAGGCCCATTCACTTCTGGCATGCGCATTGATTCCCATGATGAGCCGTTCAGAGGCGAAATGCTGCATGATGTAACTGAACCCCTTTCCTTCCTGGCCCAACAATTGATTCTTGCTCACCCGAACTTGATCAAAAGCCAGCTCAGCAGTGTCCGAAGCTCGCCAACCCAATTTATCGAGTTTTGTAGCCGTAATTCCGGGCATACTGCGGTCCAAAATGAACAAACTAATGCCTTTATTTCCCATTTCGGGGCTTGTTTTGGCCGCTACGATTAAATAATCGCTGTAAACACCATTGGTTATAAAAGTTTTGGAACCGCTGATTAAATAATCTTCACCATCTAAGACAGCTGTAGTCCTCATGCCCCCCACGTCACTTCCTCCAAAGGGCTCTGTAATACACAGGGCGCCTATTTTCTGTCCATTAATGCTGGGAGTCAAATAAATTCGTTTTTGTTCCTCGGTCCCTTCGACATTAAGATGGGTCATGGCCAAATAAACATGAGCCCATACTGCCGCGGCAAATCCACCACTGTTGATGCGTTGCAACTCCTCCAAAAAAATGACCGTGTAGAAAAAATCTAGACCAAGACCCCCGTACTTCTCCGGATACGATAATCCGAAATAACCCATGGCGGCAAACTTCTCCCAAATAAAGGGCTCTATCGTTCCGCTGGCCTCCCATTTATCAATATGGGGTACAACCTCTTTTATTAAAAAAGCGCGAAATGAGTCGCGAAAAGCGTGATGCTCTTCGGTAAAATATGATTGATTCATCAAAGACAATTTAACTCCTGATTGGACTTAACGCCTATCAGGTTCATTTTTCATAGCATACAAATATAATTGAATTACGTCAAATAAACGAGTGTCCAACTGATCCAGTCCAAGCAATTCTTGAAGCGATTTAATTCCCTGACGCAGTCTCACAAATTCCCAGATATCCTTGGCTAGATCAAAGTGGAGCCCGGGAATTTCTGTCAGTTCGGTCACGTGAAGGGAGTTGATGTTTCTGCGCTTTATGATCTTTTTTTCCAAAGTGAAGGCCTTTTTCAATTCAGACACTAGAGCAGGCTTCATGCCATAGACCAGCAAAAGTTCTTGCTCGCTACCAAAACCACCCCATCGTCCGCTTGCCTTGAGTATTCGCTGTGCCAAGGATGGATAAATGCCTGGGATTTCAATTAAGGCCTCTAGGGTCGCCCCAATCAACGGTTTCACAGGGCCCCGCTGAACCGCTGATGATTTTGATTGATTGATCCAATCCGGAAATCTAAATAAGTGGGCGTGCTCTTGAATCCATTGGGCATCCACTCCGGTTATGGCTTTGAATTCATCGACTGAATTGATCCACCGGCCCGTCTTTCGATAAGCTCTGTAATTTTGAAGTTGTGTAAGCGTTAGCCCCAAGCGGTCCGCTTTGACAGCACTGATAAAATTAGGATTAAATGGTCTTATTTTGTTTTTAGCGAGCGTCTCGATTCGATTTATGGAGTCTCTTGTGCAGCGCCATTGCTCTATTTCAATGGTATGTAACAAAATTCTTCCTCCAGAAGATTTTGGCAAAATTGAGGTCAGCACCAGCCACAACAACAAAACCAAACAAAGCAATAAAAAACCGTCTTGCTCTTTGTGCTTAAGACCAAGACGGCGATGTTTAAATCGATGCATTCCCCATGAAATTCATTCTAGGGGAGCAGTAAATTAAACGATTACTGGGCCTGCTTTATTGCCGTCAAGAAACGTTTAAGCTGCTCTTTGACCACGGGAAAGAGAAAATAAAGCCCTATCATGTTCGGGAAGACCATGGCAAAAATCATGGCGTCCGAGAAGGCCCAAATAGAATCCATCGAAGCCGCTGCTCCGATTATGATGAACCCTAGAAACAAAAATTTATACGCCAAATCGGCTTTTTTGCCACGACCAAATAAAAATTTCCAGGACTGTAAACCGTAGTAAGACCATGAAATCATGGTTGAGATGGCAAACAAAACCACAGCGACAGTTAAGAAGATGTGAGAATAAGGAATGAATTCTGCGAACGCTTTTGAGGTTATCCCTGCTCCTTCAAAAGACATTCCGTCAATTATAACCGAACCGGAACCATCACCACCATACACAAAATAGCCCTCAAAGTTGAAAATAATGATCACTAAAGCGGTCATGGTACAAATCACCACGGTATCGATAAAGGGCTCTAACAATGCCACCAAGCCCTCACTGGCTGAATATTTAGTACGTACAGCTGAGTGAGCAATGGATGCCGAACCAGCCCCTGCCTCATTTGAAAAGGCTGCTCGGCGGAAACCGACCAACAATACCCCAATGACACCCCCGACTCCAACAGCTTGGGGATTAAACGCTTCTGTTAAAATTAAACCAAAGGCATCATCAACCAAACTGAAGTTGGTGATGATAATGTATAGGCAACACAAAATATACATTAAGGCCATAAAGGGAACCACCTTTTCCGTAACCGAAGCAATTCTTTTGATGCCACCAATAATGACAATCCCGACGAAAAAAGCAATCACAACCCCGATCCAGAATCCAGCTCCTGTGCTTTCCAGACCCATAAGTTCCTTTATGACAATGGTAGCCTGATTACTCTGAGCGGCGTTTCCACCACCAAAAGACCCCCCGATACAAAATATCGCAAACAATACAGCCGATATTTTACCCAAAGTAGCCCATCCTCGCTCTTTAAGTCCTTTGGTAAGGTAGTACATCGGACCGCCGTATACCGTACCATCCTGACCAACGTCACGGTAGTGAACTCCAAGGGTACATTCGACAAATTTGGTCGACATACCGAGTAGACCACAAACAATCATCCAAAACATGGCACCAGGACCCCCCAAGGCGATCGCTAAAGCAACCCCTGCAATATTTCCATTACCGACGGTTCCTGAAACGGCTGTTGCGAGAGCTTGGAAGTGACTCACCTCCCCTTCATCTGCTTCGGAATCTTGGCCAGCCATCTGGTCTGGTTCATCAGCCTGATGTTCAATTTCATCGTATTTCCCGCGCACAGTATTGATGGCCTTTCCAAAATAACGGATGTTGGGAAACCCAAAATACAAGGTAAAAAATGCCGCGCTGGCCACCAATAAGATCAAGACGAATGGGGTGCCGCCAATCTCAAAAAAGATTAAGGCACTGAAAAAATCTGAAATGGGTTTAAAGGCCTGATCAATCTGTTTATCAAGTCCAACCTCTGCCGCCTGTTGGGCTTGAGTTATTGATGGAATTAAAAGACTGAGCATTGCGGTCAAATAGCGTTTCATATCGTGCTGTTGGTTATGATTTTTAGAAACAGCAAGATGGCAAAAAATTAAAGGCCTGACAAATTTTTAATCCACAATATGGTCCATTAAACCCGGTAGTGCTGCTTGAGATTTTCGATTTGGTCGGGTCGGCCAATGAGTATGAGTTTTGACCCAGGCTCTAAAACCATGTCGGCCTCAGGGTTGACAATATAGTCTCCAGATGGTGATTTATACCCTATAATGGAA
>WTIY01000061.1 GCA_011525065.1 Flavobacteriales bacterium | reverse complement strand
GTCCAACACCACCGATGAGGGTCAATCCCGTTTGGGCTTTCCACATAAAATGCTCTGCTCCGTTATCACCCACTACAGTGGTTCCATTGTAATTGATGTCAGTAGGGGAAATGCCTGAGCCTAAATTTGTGTATTGAGCCGCTACAGGGTTTAGGGCAAAAACGCAGGAGATAAGTCCTAGTAGTAAGGTTTTTTTCATGGTCTTTTTTAATTAATTGTTCTGTTGCAACACCCATTCTCCTTTTTGGATCAGTGGGATGGCTTGTTTGTATTTTAGGGTTTTGGTTTGGCCGTTGAGTACGTGTTTGATGGTCACTTTGTCATTACGGCCTATTTTGGGTTGATCTCGAACCACGGTTTCCACGGCTTGCGGCTTGGATTGAGTTTGACCGGCAGCTTTGGCCTGAGCGGAGCGCTCGTCGAGGTTTTGAATTTCCTCTTTTTGCTCGCTGTAATTAATCTTCTTTTTGACTTGTTTGGCCTCGCGAATTTGTTGTTGCTGTTCTTGTGGTAAGGCGCCTTTAAACAAGAAGGAAATGACCTCCTTATTGACGTTCTCGATCATGGCCTTAAACAGTTCAAAGGCCTCAAATTTATAGATTAAAAGTGGGTCTTTCTGTTCGTGAACCGCCAGCTGAACACTTTGTTTGAGCTCGTCCATTTTGCGCAAATGAGTTTTCCAAGCGTCGTCAATGATGGCCAGTGAAATGTTCTTTTCAAAATCGGTAATTAGTCCAGCCCCTTCAGTGTTGTAGGCTTTTTCCAGGTCCGTAGCTACGTTCAGTGTTTTCACTCCATCGGTAAAGGGCACCAAGATTCGTTTGAATTTATCACCTTGTGTTTCGTAGACATTTTTTATCACAGGATAAGCCATTTGGGCATTGGCCGTCATTTTTTCCTGATAGTGCTTATAGGCCGCCTTGTAAATCACACCGATGATTTCCTTTTCACTCATGTTGTCAAAGGCATTGGCGTCTACTGGGGCGCTCATGGAAAAATAACGAATGAGCTCAAACTCAAAGTTTTTGTAATCCCCCGCCATTTTATTGCCCTGAGTAATGACCTCTGCAGTGTCGTATATCATGTTGGCGATGTCTACGCGCAAACGCTCTCCAAAAAGGGCGTTGTAGCGTCTTTTATACACCACCTCGCGTTGGGCATTCATCACGTCATCGTATTCTAACAGACGCTTTCTGATCCCAAAGTTGTTTTCTTCCACTTTTTTCTGGGCGCGCTCAATTGATTTTGAAATCATGGAGTGCTGAATCACTTCGCCTTCTTCAAGACCCAAACGGTCCATCATTTTGGCGATGCGCTCACTCCCAAAAAGACGCATGAGGTTGTCCTCTAACGAGACGTAGAATTGCGAACTTCCAGGGTCTCCTTGACGTCCACTACGACCCCTGAGCTGACGATCCACACGTCTGGAGTCATGACGCTCTGTACCGATAATGGCCAATCCGCCTGCAGCTTTTACTGAATCGGAGAGCTTGATGTCGGTACCACGACCCGCCATGTTGGTGGCGATGGTCACAATGCCACTGTCTCCAGCCTCGGCCACAATATCGGCTTCTTTTTTGTGCAATTTGGCATTCAAAACATTGTGTTTGATGCCCCGAATGCCCAGCATACGGCTCAACAGCTCTGAGATTTCTACAGAGGTGGTTCCGATCAGTACCGGACGACCGGCACCTGAGAGTTCCACAACTTCGTCGATGACGGCATTGTATTTCTCTCGTTTTGTTTTGTAAATTTTGTCGTCGCGGTCATCGCGCGCAATGGGTCGGTTGGTGGGAATTTCCACCACATCCAGTTTGTAGATTTCCCAAAGCTCACCCGCTTCGGTAATGGCGGTACCGGTCATTCCTGAAAGCTTGCGGTACATGCGGAAATAGTTTTGCAGGGTGATGGTGGCAAAAGTCTGGGTGGCCGACTCGATTTTTACGTTTTCCTTAGCCTCAATGGCTTGGTGTAAGCCATCACTATAGCGACGGCCGTCCATGATTCGCCCAGTTTGCTCGTCCACGATCATAACGCGGTTGTCCATCACGACGTATTGGGTGTCTTTTTCAAAAAGGGTATAGGCCTTAAGCAGCTGATTTAGGGTGTGAATGCGCTCACTCTTGACGCCAAATTCACGGAAAAGGGCCTCTTTTTCTTTGGCCTCTTCTTCGAGGGCTAACCCTTTTTCCTCGATTTTGGCGATTTCCATACCGATCTCAGGCATGACAAAAAAGTCTGGGTCATCACTTCCAGAGAGGTAGTTGACGCCCTTATCGGTCAGTTCGATTTGATTGTTTTTCTCATCAATCACAAAATATAATTCCGCGTCGACTTTGGGCATTTCCCGATTGTTGTCCTGCATGTAAAAGTTCTCAGTTTTTTGCAGAATTTGACGCACGCCTTCTTCAGAGAGGAATTTAATCAGGGCTTTGTTTTTTGGTAGACCGCGGTACACGCGCAAGAGTTGAAAGCCCCCTTCTTTATCATCCCCACTGGCGATGAGTTTCTTGGCCTCAGCCAACACGCCAGTAAGGTATTTTCGCTGGACATCGACAATAGAACTGATTTTGGGCTTGAGTTCATTAAACTCATGGCGGTCGCCTTGAGGCACAGCTCCTGAGATGATCAGTGGCGTACGGGCATCGTCAATCAGTACACTATCCACTTCATCCACTATGGCGTAGTGGTGGGGTCTTTGGACCAAATCATCTGGCGCATGCGACATATTATCGCGTAAATAGTCAAAGCCAAATTCGTTATTGGTACCGTAGGTAATGTCCGCGTTATAGGCATTGCGTCTTGCAGCGGTATTGGGTTGATGCAAGTCAATACAATCCACGCGCATGCCGTGGAATTCAAAAATAGGGGCCATCCAGGCACTGTCCCTTTTGGCCAAATAATCGTTTACAGTGACCAGGTGTACCCCATGACCTGCCAAAGCGTTGAGGTAGACCGGCAGGGTAGCGACCAAGGTTTTTCCTTCACCCGTTTGCATTTCAGCGACCTTGCCTTGATGCAGTGCGATTCCACCGATAAGCTGAACGTCGTAATGGACCATGTCCCAAGTCACTTGTTTGCCCGCAGCATCCCAGCTGTTGGACCAATGGGCCTGGTCGCCCGATAGGGTAATGTAGGCCTTTGTGGCCGAAAACTCGCGGTCTTTTGCAGAGGCGGTAACCTTCAGCACCTGATTTTCTTTGAAGCGCTTGGCCGTTTCTTTAATCACGGCAAAGGCCTCGGGGAGTATTTCGTCTAGGGTTTTTCTCTCAATGGCATAGCGATCGTCTTTGAGCTGATCGATGGTGTTGTAGAGGTCCTCCTTTTTATCGATGTCTTCTTCGGCTTCAATATCTTTGAGCAGGGCTTCAATTTCTTTTTGCACCTGGGCTTGATCGTCCTGAATTCTCTGGCGAAAGGCATCGGATTTGGCTCGCAATTCGTCCAGGCTGAGCATGCTCACGGCCGCTTCATGACTCTTAATTTCATTGACCAAAGGCTGTATTTCTCCAAGATCTTGTTTGGATTTATCGCCTACAAATATTTTCAGTACACTGTCTAATAGTCCCATTTATGGTATGATTTCGGGATAAGTCTTTGCAGCCTGTTTACGGCGGCACTTAAGCCCTACAAAAAAACGACAAAAACCCACAAATTCAAAGGGTTTAAACCATTTAATTGGCTTTGGTTGATCTAAAAAAAAAGTCTCAGAACCACAGGGCCTGAGACTTAAATCAGTGGGTGACCACTGTTTAGTATTCGTCTTCATTCCACAGATAATCTTCATCTGTGGGGTAGTCTGGCCAAATTTCTTCTATGGAGTCATAAGAGTCCCCTTCGTCTTCAATGGCTTGAAGGTTTTCTACAACTTCCAGTGGAGCTCCAGTACGGATCGCATAATCAATCAATTCGTCTTTGGTCGCCGGCCAAGGCGCATCGCTTAAATAGGATGCCAATTCTAATGTCCAGTAC
>WTIY01000013.1:2593-4009 GCA_011525065.1 Flavobacteriales bacterium | reverse complement strand
ATTATCCACCGGTGATGAAGATCCAAAGCAATGGAGATTTTGGCTCTCTTTTCCGCTATATTTCAGGCAATAACGAGAACGGTCAAAAAATCGCCATGACCACACCGGTACAAATGGGAAATACTCAAGGTGAAGGCGTCATGCAGTTTGTGTTGCCAAAATCATTTGATGCCGAAAATACCCCAAAAGCCTCAAGCGATCAGGTTCAGGTCATTCAATCGGAGCCCGGGCATTATTTGGCCATCCAATACGGTGGTTACACCATGGATTGGCGGGAACGCAAAGCCAGCAAACGACTCGAAGAGATCGCAAAAAAACACGGACTCCAGATCAGCGGCAGCTCAATTATAATGGTTTACAACAGCCCTTACCAAGTCTTCAATCGGAAAAACGAGGTATTGTTCAAGGTCGACATGGAGTAGTTTTTAGCGAGTCAATAATAGGTTGAAATAAATTCTCAGCCTCCTAATCATTTTTTAACTTGTAAATTGCAATTTTATATTTAAATTAGCGTCAAACCATTAAAACCAATAAAACAATGAGAACGCTAATTTTAATTTGCATGGGGTTGATCTGCATCCCCAGCATGGCACAAAAACACAACAACGGTAAAATTTTCGACGAGCATCCAGCACTCGATATTGTAGCCGAATTCACCGAGGCTTATACCTCTGGTGACACCACAACCCTTAAAGCCTTAACTACTGAAGGCTTCAAGATGTATAACATGATGAATAATGACCCTGATTATACGGGTGGAACTCGTCGTAATTTACTCGGTCAGTCAATGTGGTTAAGCAATAACATGGTGAATCTAAAGATTGAAAACCGCCCTCCGGCCTATCCCGATGCAATGGAATTCAAAGGTGGCCCTGTCTATGTTTACACCTACGAAATGATGACTGGATTTGACAAAAACAATGGATTTAAAATCAACAGTCCACGTAACAGTACTTTTATTTTTGATGAATCAGGTAAGAAAATTAATCGCCTATTATTTTCTGACAACACAGCCCACTTTCAGAAGTATTTCGATTCGAGAGAAACAAAAACAAATGGAACGATTTACAAGGACCACCCGGTAATTGCAAAAGTTCGTTTACTTTTTGCACACCTTGAAACAGGAGATTTAGACAAGGCCTTTGAGGGCTATAACGAAGGGGCGCGTATATACGACATTAATGACCCTGATCAGAGTTTCATAAGCCTAGCCGCTCACAAAGAAAAACTTGCCGCATTCATGGACATGTATGAGATCGTATACATTCAAGAAAGCGGTTATCCGGATGTTCTAGACTACGAAGGAGATGGTAAAGTAATCATCTCATGGTGGGATTTTATGTTACGACATAAAAAAACAGGTAAAGAGGTAAAATTCAAGTCCCATAACCAACACTGGCTCGATGATGAGGGCGT
>WTIY01000013.1:0-2493 GCA_011525065.1 Flavobacteriales bacterium | reverse complement strand
TCAAAATTGCTTCGTAACTGTCATAAAAGTCTGCCGTTACATAATTGATTGGTTTTTCTGTACCGTAATGGTTCAGTACTTTATGCAGACCCCAGCCTTTGCGAACGGTGTCATTTTCTTTAAATGAAGGCATGAAATCTTCTAACTCAGCACGCTCGTATTCTGCGGCGCGATAAGGATCTACTTTCATGTAATTCAGCACGGCATATTCTGGTGGAGTGCCACCCATTTGAGGGCCATAACCACCTTTCACAGACATCACCACAGAGTAATTCTTAACGTAGTGACTCATGGCTCTTCTTTGAGCAGTTCTCCAATCAATTCCAGATTTTCCAGGAATTGAATTCACTGGACTCATTGAAAATGTTGGGCTGGTGTGCAAGGTCACATAAATAAAGGTCGTGGTCATTTCATTGACATCAGGGTTCATGATTTGCCACATGTCCCATCCTACGATGTTGCCTTGATTGATTTGCTCTTTCCACATTTTCGAATAGTACTCACGTTCTATTTCGATGTGGTCTTGAACGTCTGCATTTTCGATTTGGCCGTACCAAAGTGTCACGTACAAATCAGATTGTGCGCTCATGGGCAATGCAAAGACCACAAGCAGGAAACTTAAAATTAATTTTTTCATGGTTTGTTGTTTATGGTTAATACCTCTTTTAAAGAGACCTACCAAAGATAATGTTTTAATTGTTACTTGCAATTTAAGACAGTTAAGGGTTGGCTGCCTGATCCAATAAACCGAGCTAAGCTGGGTAGATTAGATCGACAAGTGCTCCGCCAGTAATCGATGAAAATGATGCACCCCCTGCTCTCTGGTAGGAGAGAATCGGCCCGTGTGGTAATGGCGAGACTGTAGGCCTTTTTGTACCGCCTCGACCACAAATTCGTCTTCGCGCTCGACCTTGTCTAAGTCGGCGCCCGCCCCCTGGTCTAATTTGGATTCATCAAGGACGTAAGTGTAAAATGAAACCTTGGACTGGCTCGGCGAATGCGGACGAACCACATTAATGGAAAGGCCCCATGGATAAAAATTAAACATCATGTTTGGAAACAGCCAATAATAATAGGCCGAAACTGACTTACCGTAATCGGGATGCCCCTTTGGTAAATCAAAACATATAGAATCGCCTTTGCTAATCCCAATCTGTAGATTCATGTGGAGGTATAGATGGGTTTCATAAGCGTCATAATCAATGGCGGCATTCAGCCCTTCATGAACAAACGGAATATGAAAGCCCTCAAGATAATTATCGCAGTAAAGCGCCCAGTGGCCATTGACCAGATAATCGCGACTGCGCAAAGGATCACACTTCAGCTGATCCAGCGGCAAAAATCCCACACGCTCGTCCATTTGACTCAGAGTTTCGCCTAGATCGAAGCTGGGGTCAATACTGGTAAAAAGCAACCTATGCCAAGTCTTAAGTGGGTACTGATGCAGATGATCACAAGGGCGCGGAAAATCCTCCGCCGCTTCAAACTCTGGCATGCTCTTAAATTGTCCGTCCAGACCAAATCGCCGGCCGTGATATCCGCAAATGAGCTGCACCATTTTCCCAGGATGATGCGCCAGTATATTGCCGCGATGGGTACAGACATTAGACAGGCATCTGGGGGTCCCTTCTTTGTCCCTTACCAAAAGCATGGGTTCCTGAGCCATGGGGGTCAAAAAAATAATCGGAAATACGGATCCATTGCCAGGCAAGGCTGAGTCTAAATCCCCGACCCATTGCCAAGTCTTATAAAAAATAGCCTCTTTCTGCCGCTCAAAAACCTCTGGATTACGATAAAACTCAGCCGGCAGGGTCTCTGCCTTTTTAATGTCTGGATGAACAAAAAATTCACTCATTTTTTGGGCTTGATTAGCGTAAAGTAAATAAAAATT
Source organism: Flavobacteriales bacterium (assembly GCA_011525065.1). Lineage (GTDB taxonomy): Bacteria > Bacteroidota > Bacteroidia > Flavobacteriales > Flavobacteriaceae > BACL21. The sequence continues at coordinate 602 of WTIY01000013.1, read as the reverse complement.
CCGGCCAGAACCAACATACTGCCATAACCCACCACTTCGAGGCCACAGCCATAAATGATCCACAGACAAAAGGCTATGGCCAGCAGACAAACCCATTGCATCACTTGACTCGACCCTGCATCTTTTCTCAAAAAAATCAGTAAGCTAATGATGGTCATCAAATAGGGCGTGAGCACCGAAAGTGTGGAGAGATTCATCATGAATCCAAAAACCTCAGCGAGCTTTTCGGAAAATCGGAAGGTCAAAACCACAGAGGCCAAGACACTGGAAATTGCAATACCCAGGACTGGTGCTCCTTTAAGGTTTACTTTAGAAAAAATTTTTGGGAATAATCCGTCTTTGGCAGAGGCCAAAGGAATTTGACCTTGAATCAGCAGCCATCCGTTTAAGGCGCCAAGGGTCGCAGCAATGGCCCCAGCCGCTACAATATATTTTGCCTTTTCACCCCAAAAAACTGAGGCAGCATCGGCAAAAGGTGCAGAAGAATCTTGAAGAGCTTCAGGAGGCAGAATCCCAAAAATCGCCACTGAAGACAAAATGTAGGTGACTCCTGTAATGCCTAAAGCAATCATTCCGGCTCGACCCACAGTTTTGGCCGCATC
>WTIY01000271.1 GCA_011525065.1 Flavobacteriales bacterium | reverse complement strand
CACTTATTAAGGAAAATTAATCAATTTAAATAAACCTATAGAATGGAAATACAAGGGACGGTAAAGCTCGTAGGAACGACACAAACTTTTGGCAGCAATGGATTTAGAAAAAGGGAATTGGTGGTCACCACGGATGAGCAATACCCACAGCATCTCATGATTGAGTTTGTGCAGGATAAAACGGAGTTGCTCAACAGCATTACTCCAGGTCAATCGGTAAAGGTAAACATCAACCTAAGAGGACGTGAATGGGTAAACCCTCAAGGAGAAACCAAGTACTTTAATTCCATTCAGGGATGGCGAATAGAGACTTTGGAATCTGCCGATTCAAGCATGCCACCCATGCCGCCCGAAGACGCCTTTGAGCCCATTAGCGGTCAAGATGATCAGGAGCACGATGATTTGCCATTTTGATTAAACTAACCGCATTAATAGAAACCCTTTTTAGACGGTATCTTCCGTCGCCATTTTCTATTGCGCTGTTGCTTACAGCCCTAACCTTTCTATTGGCCCTGGCCTTTACTGAACCCCCCGGTAATGAGTCACATTGGTTGGCTTTATTGAGTTATTGGGAGGCGGGAATTTGGCAAAAAGACTTGTTGGTCTTTGCCTACCAAATGATGCTGATTTTGGTGCTTGGCCATATGTTGGTCTTGAGTCCGCCTGTCGCTCGATTCATCGATCGCATTACCTACGGCATAAAAAGCACCAATCAGGCCGTAGTCCTGGTTGCCGTGTCGACCATGCTGATCTCTTTTTTCAATTGGGGTTTAGGTTTGATCTTTGGGGCTTTAATGGCGCGCAAAGTGGGTGAATCCGCCCAAAAACAAGGCAAGAAAATAAACTATCCTTTGGTTGGGGCAGCGGCTTATGTGGGCATGATGATCTGGCACGGGGGGATTAGTGGCTCTGCACCGGCAAAAGTTGGTGAGCAAGGACACTTATCTTCTTTAGTCTCATCAAACATAAGCAATCAATTACCCGATTATTTGGCCTATACTGAAACTGTTTTGAGCGCTCAAAATCTTGTGGTTTTTGGGGTCCTGCTTCTGGCTGTTCCCCTATTTTTAATTTGGTTGGGTCGATCCACCGATAGGGTTGAGGAATTAATGCCCTTGCTTACCCCTAAAAACCCGGACAAAAATAAAAGGTCCAGTGGCTGGAGTTGGGATGAATCTCGTTTGTTGGCCTACGCATTTGGCGCTGCGGTATTGATCGCGTTCTTTGTTAACTACGGTACAGCCCTGAGCAAGGGTGTCGTAACCCCAAACATGTTGAATTTTTTTATGTTGGGCATGATCTTTTTCTTGCATGGTCGTATTTCTAACATACTTCGAGCGGTGGAGGAGGCCATTTCTGGTGCCTCGGGCATTTTAATTCAGTTTCCGCTCTATTTTGGGATTATGGGTTTGATGCAAGGCAGTGGATTGGTCGTTACCATCGCGGATTATTTTGTGACGCTTTCCACCCCAACTACCCTGCCGCTACTGACTTTTTTAAGCGCAGCCATTGTCAATATTTTCATTCCGTCAGGAGGAGGTCAATGGGCCATTCAAGGCCCCGTGATTTTAGAGGCCGCAGTGGCGCTTAAGGTCCCTGTGGCAAAAGTGATTATGGCTTTGGCTTACGGGGATCAATTGACCAATATGCTTCAGCCTTTTTGGGCCCTGCCTCTATTGGGCATCACGCGTCTTAAGGCCAATCAACTTTTGCCTTTTACCCTATGGGTAATGCTCTTGGGTACCGTGGTGTTTGTAACCGCATTGCTGCTTTGGTAAGGCCATGTAAAGTTTAACTCAAGACCCAAGCAATTTGATTATCTTGCCTGTAAAATAAATTCTCATGAAAAGACTTCACGCCCTTGTTATCACCCTAGCACTATTTCTTACGCCATTTATTTGGGCGCAAAACCCTCTGCCAAAGGGATTAACTACAGAGGAATTTTCGCAGCTTGGACGCATTTCTTTTTCACAGAATAGAGTGACTGATCCTCCCACTGAGCCGGTAAGAACCATGGCGGAATGGGAGGAAATTGAATATTTGGTCATTACCTGGCAGCCTGGCTTTCAAAACATATTGCGTCAAATCGTGCAGGCGGCGGTACAGGAGTGTAAAGTGATCATTACCACACAGAATGAGTCCTCCGTATCGAGCTATCTCTCTGGCGCTGGAATTGACTTGAGTCAAGTTAGTTTTATGGACGAAAACTGGGACTCCATTTGGATTCGTGACTACGCCGGAAACACGGTATATTCAAATAACGTCGGCGAGTTGGCCTTAACAGATTGGATTTACAATCGCCCGCGTCCAAATGATGACCTTATGCCTTCCGCCCATGCAGAGTTACTCAATTTACCCATATACATTACTAACACGGGCACGAACGACCTGGTGAATACCGGAGGAAATTTTATGAGTGACGGCCTTGGGACTGCCTTTGCCTCGGATTTGATTTTAGACGAAAATGCCCCGGGAAATCCATATGGAGTCAGCGGCAAAAGTGAAGCGGAAATTGATGCGATCATGAACGCCTACATGGGCATTGATCGATACATTAAAATGCCCACCTTACCTTATGATGTCATTCATCACATCGACATGCACATGAAGCTTTTGGATGAAGAGACCTTGTTAGTGAGTCAGTATCCCCCAGGTGTAGCAGACGGACCCCAAATCGAGGCCAATATCGAGGCTGTAGTGGCCAATTATCCTTCGGTTTTTGGCACGCCTTATAAAGTTGAATGGATTCCTGCACCTCCCAGCAGTTCGGGCCTTTATCCTGATAACGGGGGCTATTATCGGACCTTTACCAATGCTGTTTTCATCAATAAGACCGTGATTGTGCCCACCTACCGCCCTGAAGTCGATGGGCCTGCACTGGAGCGTTGGCAAGAACTCTTGCCCGGATACAATATTGTGGGTATTGACGTAGACAATTCAGGAGAGAATCTTATTTCTCTTTTAGGGGCCATTCATTGCATCACGCATAGCATTGGTGTGGATGAGCCGCTTTGGATTGTTCATCAACCAATAGAGATTTCAGCCCAAGGGGCTACAGTATCCATTGACGCCCGTATAGAACACATCTCTGGCATAGAGGAGGCCATCGTTTACTGGCGCGAGGGCTCGGGTGATTTCACGCCAGCACCAATGACGTTCGTCTCGGACAACACCTGGAGCGTTGACTTGACCATGCCTAATGAGGCGGCTGTTGTAGACTATTATATCGAGTCTTCCGCAAATTCAGGCAAAACCCTATCACGTCCTCTTGTCGCTCCTGAGGGATATTGGACCATCAATGTTGGTAACTTATCCATTGAGGACTTAAGCGATGAGCGATTTATTTCTGCTGCAGTGCCTAACCCAACAAACGGTGCGGTAAGCTTCCGTTTGTCTCAAATTCACGAGCCCGTGGTGGTCAGTGTGCACAATGTTTTGGGACAGGAGCTTTATCGGGGTGAGATTCCTCAGGGACATGGAACTTATGAGTTAGGTCTAAATCCGGAATGGCGCGGTGTTTTGTGGGTAGGGTTTAAAGGATCCTTTGGCACGGTTTACCGTCAAGTCCTTAAACTTTAATGCAGTCTGCTGGCCTGAGTCTTAGCCCTTGAGCTTTAATTCGGTCTCAAAAGCCTCAATGCTCATGGCCTGGTCGATGTCAAAATCACCAATGGCCGTGCGCCTGAGTTGTGTTAAATGCGAGCCACTGCTCAGTGCAGCGCCAAAATCATGAGCCAAAGAGCGGATGTAAGTGCCTTTGCTACAACGCACCCGGAAATCCACATTAGGCAGGTCAATGTCGGTTAAATTAAACTCAAAAATACTCACTTTTCTGGCCGATATTTCGATGCTTTTTCCTTCTCTGGCTAAATTGTAAAGTCGCTTTCCGTCTTTTTTAATGGCCGAAAAAATTGGGGGCTTTTGTAACAGCTCCCCAGTAAATTTTTGAGTCGTTATTTCGAGCATTTCAGGGGTGATGTGTTGATAATCGTAAGTGGCGTCTACCTCAGTTTCCAGGTCGTAACTTGGCGTAGTTGCGCCGAGGGTCAATCGACCTGTATAGGTCTTTTCTTGGGCCTGAAACGAGTCGATAGATTTGGTCATTTTGCCCGTACATAAAATCAAAAGTCCTGTGGCCAAAGGGTCTAGGGTCCCCGCATGACCGACTTTAATTTTTTTGAGTCCGAATTGTTTTTTGATAAGCCACCGTACCTTATTGACCACTTGAAAAGAAGTCCAGTTAAGTGGTTTATCGATTAAAATCACCTGTCCCTCTGAGTATGGGTTTGTCGTGGTCATATCAGACTCAAAGGATGAACAAAAAAGTGAAGGATGAGCAACAGTATGCCTATGCCAACTCGATAATAACCAAAGACTTTGAATCCAGATTGACTCAGATAATTGATGAAGGATTTGATGGCCACAAGGGCCACGAGAAAACCTACGACATTACCGAGGATTAATAAATTGATGTGGTCCTGGGTCAGAAAGAAACCAGCTTGATAGTAGTCAAAAGACTTTTTTGCTGTAGCCCCAAACATGGTCGGGACGGCCAAGAAAAAAGAAAATTCCGCAGCGGCGGTCCGGGATAACTTTTGAGCCATACCCCCCACAATACTGGCGCCACTTCGGGATACTCCAGGAATCATGGCTAAACATTGAAAAAAGCCAATGAGTAGTGCCGTTTTGTAATTGACTTCTGTGTCGTCGCCTTGACCAAACCACTGGTCTACCTTGATCAGGACTGCTCCACCAATGATCAAAGAGATGGCCACTGTCACTGGGCTCTCGAGTAGCTCATCGATAAAGTCGTTGAGTAAAAGACCCAAAACTACCGCTGGTAAAAACGCAATCATGAGCTTTTTGTAGAAATCTAAAGATTGAGAGAACCGCTTGTAATACAAGACCACAACACTTAAAATGGTCCCCAGTTGAATGGCGATGGTAAATAGCTTTGTGAATTCCTCTTGGGCAATGCCAAAAAACGAGGAGGCGATAATCATGTGCCCCGTGGAAGATACGGGCAAAAATTCAGTCAGTCCCTCGATTATTGCTAAGATTAGCGCCTCCCAATACTGCATGCTCAGGATTTTTTCTTGGATTTTAAGATGGCGTAAACTTCGAGGCCAAATCCAATTAAAATTAGCGCGGGAGCCAGCCTGATTCTGCGCCAACTGTAAATCTCGGGGTTAAAGACTTGAGGGTCCTCACTGCCGCCACCAGCCATCAACACAAACCCAAGGGCAATAAAAGCCAGACCTGCGATCATGTATTTGTAATTGGCTTTGTCAAAGACAAAGGATGCCTCGGCTTGATCTTTTTTACGTTTTTGTTCCCCCATATGGCGTTTGCTTGATTTTAATAGTACAATTCATCACTGCGCAAATTTAAGAATCGACGCGTTGCAAAATAGGTGCTCAGCCCACTGATCAATACACCGGTCCCCAAAACAAAAAGAGACAACCAAAGAAGACCTTGAACGTCACTAATGATGTTCAATTCGGGAAAGTATTGATTTAGTGTCCAGACGACTCCCAATAATCCAAGTAGGGCCAAAACACCACCAATACTGCCGAAAAACAAACTTTGACGCACAAAAGGGGCGCGAATAAAGCTTTTTGTCGCACCCACTAATTGCATGGTTTTGATGGTAAATCTCTTGGCGTACACAGACAATCTAATTGAGTGATTTATCAATATAATGGCGATGATCAAAAAGACCATGCTGATGACCAAAGCCCAGAAGCTGATTTTCTTGATGTTGTCATTCAGTAAAACAATCAAAGGTTTGTCGTAATTCACCGAGTCGATAAAATTATTTTGTAACAGCTCGTTTTTTATGTTTTCAACTTCATCGGCTGTGACATAATCCGCCAACAAAAACACGTCAATGCTATTTTTTAAAGGGTTATCTCCTAAAAATTCCATGAAATTCTCACCAATCAAAGCACTGTGTTCTTCTGCGGCCTGTTCTTTTGATACAAAAACGGCGCTTTTGGTATAGTCCGCGAGCTGAACGGTTTGTTGCAATTGTTCAATCTCAACACTTCTTGCATCATCCTTTAGAAAAATAGTCAGGGCGATGTGTTCTTTAAAATGGTCGGCTACTTTTTTGGAATTCATCAGAATCAGACCCAAAAACCCCAACAAAAACAAAACCAGACCAATACTCACTATGGCTGAAACATAGGATGAAATCAAGCGTCTTTTCTGAAATTTTTCAAAGGATCGACTCATGGACTCAGTAGTATGGTTGTAAAAATACGAGGAATTTTCAGATGTGGGAATACCTTTAGTTTAAACTTTTCTCTTTCAGTCAATAGGCTTAAATTTGCAGCCAATAGCGAACCGCTATTGGGGTAATTATAGGGCACCATGAGTAAATATACATTTCGCTCGATCGAGGAAAAGTGGCAAAAATATTGGGCAGAGAACCAAACTTTTGCGGCGAAAAATGCTGTGGATCAACCCAAATTTTATGTTTTGGACATGTTTCCGTATCCCTCAGGCGCTGGGCTTCATGTCGGTCATCCTCTAGGTTATATTGCCAGCGATATTTATGCCCGTTACAAACGTCACAAAGGCTTTAATGTATTGCACCCCCAAGGCTATGACAGTTTTGGTCTGCCCGCCGAGCAATACGCCATCCAAACCGGGCAGCACCCCAGTAAAACCACTCGAGATAACATTGCGCGATATCGAGAACAACTGGATCGCATGGGATTCAGTTTTGATTGGGCCCGTGAGGTAAGAACCTCTGACCCTGACTATTATCGATGGACCCAATGGATTTTTATCGAGCTCTACAACTCTTGGTACGATCCTGATCTGAATCAGGCTCGACCCATCCAAGCCCTTATTGAAATTTTTGAATCAGAAGGCAGTGCAGGGCTGAAACAGACAATGGATGCACTTGAATCTGATTTTGATGTGGCTCAATGGAAAAATTTTAGCGACCTGGAAAAAGAGGCCGTATTGAGTCATTTCCGATTGACCTATTTAGCTGAATCTGAGGTGAATTGGTGTCCTGAATTAGGAACAGTGTTGGCCAATGATGAGATTGTAAATGGCGTGTCTGAACGCGGAGGTCATCCTGTGGTTCGAAAAAAAATGAAGCAGTGGAGTATGCGCATTTCTGCTTATGCCCAAAGACTGCTCGATGGTTTAGATCAATTGGATTGGCCTGAGCCACTCAAGGAATCACAAAGACATTGGATCGGCAGATCAAGCGGCGCTTCGGTTTGTTTTGACGTGGCCGGTCATTCAGATCAAATCGAGGTGTTTACCACCCGGCCAGATACTATTTTTGGGGTGAGTTTTTTAACCTTGGCCCCAGAGCACGAATTGGTGTCCAAAATTACGACAAGCGCACAGGCAAAAGCAGTCGAGCAGTATGTTGAAGCTACGGCCCAGCGGAGTGAGCGCGAGCGAATGGCCGATGTAAAAACCATAAGTGGAGTCTTTACTGGGGCACATGCCATTCATCCTTTGAGCGGTGCAGAAATTCCAATTTGGATTGGGGATTATGTCTTAGCTGGCTATGGTACGGGGGCGGTCATGGCGGTACCTTGTGGCGATCAGCGGGACTTTGATTTTGCCCGTCATTTTGACCTGCCCATCCCCAATATTTTTCAAAACATCGAAGTGACTCAAGAGGCTTATACCCTAAAAGAGCCTTGTGTCATTGACAACAGTGAATTTCTCAATGATTTAAATTACGCCAAAGCCTTTAAGGCGGCCATCGAGGCATTGGAAGCAAAAGGCTACGGAAAGGGAACGGTGAATTTTCGATTGAGAGATGCCGTTTTTAGTCGTCAACGCTACTGGGGCGAACCATTCCCAGTTTACTATAAAAATGGTGTGCCTCGAATGATCGAATTTGAGCATTTGCCGTTGACCTTGCCAGAGGTCAGTGCCTATTTGCCTACAGAGGATGGAGACCCTCCTCTTGGTCGTGCAAATCTTTGGGCTTGGGATACGGCAGAGTGTAAAGTGGTTTCTTTGGACGCCGTTGATCACCAAAGCGTTTTCCCTTTAGAACTCAATACAATGCCGGGTTGGGCCGGGTCAAGCTGGTATTTTTTCCGCTACATGGATCCTAAAAATCAGGATGAATTTGCCGGTAAGGAAGCTTTGGATTATTGGGGTAATGTCGACTTGTACATTGGGGGTAGTGAACACGCTACCGGCCATTTGCTTTACAGTCGTTTTTGGGTAAAGTTTTTGTTTGATCGTGGATTCATTTCTGTAGACGAGCCCTTTAACAAACTCATCAATCAAGGGATGATTTTGGGTGAAAGTGCCTTTGTCCAGCGCTCCAAGGACGGTAAGACTCTGGTTTCTGCAGCTTGCGCAAAAGATAAAGAGGTTCAGGGAGTGCACTGCGATGTTTCTATGGTATCGGTCAACAATGAATTGGATTTGGAAGCCTTTATCGCCTGGCGTCCAGAATATCAAAATGCGACAATCATCAAGGAGCCCGACGGGTCATTTAAAGTCAAGCGCGAGGTCGAAAAGATGTCAAAGTCGAAGTTTAATGTAGTCAATCCAGACGATATTTGTGATCAGTATGGCGCGGATACCTTGAGGTTATACGAAATGTTTTTAGGTCCGTTAGAGCAGTCTAAGCCCTGGAGTACCGCAGGGATCACGGGAGTTCATGGGTTCTTAAAAAAACTGTGGAAATTATATCATACAGGAGCGCAAGATGGATTTCTTGTCAACGATGAAGCGCCAAGCCCGGAGGCCTTAAAAGTTCTACACAAGACCATAAAAAAGGTCAATGAAGACATTGAACAATTCAGCTTCAACACCTCAGTTAGTACCTTTATGATCGCAGTCAATGAGTTGACAAGCCTTAGAGCATCCCAGCGTGCAATATTGGAACCATTGATCGTATTAATGGCGCCTTATGCCCCTCATATCGCTGAAGAACTTTGGTCAAAAATGGGGCACAATTCAAGTGTTTCAGGCCAGCCGTATCCGGTTTTCGAGCCCAAGTACTTGGTAGAGTCGAGTAAGACCTACCCCATTTCATTTAATGGAAAGACCCGTTTTACTTTGGAATTGTCTTTGGAATTGTCCAAGGATGACATTGAAGCTGCAGTCATGGCTGATGCCCGCACTCAAGATCAATTGAAGGGGCGAATGCCGAAAAAAGTGATTGTCGTGCCTGGAAAGATCGTTAATATCGTGGGTTAGGTCCCCTAATTACCAAGATAACAACCTTAAATAATTTTTTGACTACGTCAGATTGTCAGCGAAACGCCGTTTTGTTATTTTGGCATTAGATTTGACCTGAATAAGCTAAACTCAAATTATTTGTATGTCTGGATATTATCTTTTAGCAGGATTGATTTTTTTAGTGAGTTGGTGGGTGAGCAATACCCTTAAAAAGAAATTTGCTCATTACAGCAAGCTGCATTTGCGAAACGGTTTAAGCGGCAAGGAGATCGCAGAGCAGATGTTGCGTGATCACGGTATTTCTGATGTTCAGGTCATTTCTACTGCAGGACAATTAACCGATCACTATAACCCCACAAATAAGACCGTCAATTTAAGCGAATCGGTTTATCATCAGAGAAATGCTGCTGCCGCAGCCGTCGCTGCGCATGAATGTGGTCACGCCGTACAACACGCTCAGGCCTATTCGTGGCTGACCATGCGCTCTTCAATTGTTCCAATGGTCGGTGTAGCCAGTAAGTTATCCAACTTTGTAATTATGATGGGGCTAATTTTATCAGCAAGCGGATCCGCTTTGGGGAGTTCTTTGTTTTTGCTTGGCATCTTGTTGTTTGCCACCACCACTGTTTTTTCCTTCATCACCTTACCGGTTGAATTTGATGCCAGTAATCGGGCCTTAGTCTGGCTTAAAACAAAAAACATGGTTACGGCTCAAGAGTTAGATGGGGCGAAAGATGCCTTGAAATGGGCGGCACGTACCTACGTGGTGGCTGCTTTAGGGTCATTGGCCACCCTGATGTACTTCATCATGATATTTTTAAATCGACGCTAAATAAAGCAAATTATCCCGCGACGTTATTTGGGTTGTAACCCATATAAGGCACTTGTTTTTCTTTGAATACAACGCCATAATCCTCCAATTCTTTGAGAATCGGGGTGTAGACCTCTTTGGTTATTGGCAATTGAACGCCGGGGTTTTTAATGACCCCATTCAGTATTTTCAGGGCGGCGATGGCCACGGGTAGACCTACGGTTTTGGCCATAGCGGTGTTCGTTTGATCTTCACCAATAAGCACCATGTGACTGTCGATTTGCTGCTTGACCCCATCCAAAACATAGCCAAATTTATGATACATCACGATCATGTCTTTGTCCTCAGGCTCTAGGGTCCACTTATCCATCAATATTTTTTGTAGCGCCATTGCAGGACTGGCATTTTTAATGCCTATGGTTTTTTCAGTATTGAATAAATCCAACTCTTCAAGCTTACCCCACATTAAGTCGTCTTGGTCAATTTTTAGATTATGCCGCAACTTGAGGGCCACCGAATCCGTGGGTGAGTAGGGCAGGAATAAATTCACAAATTCCTTATAGGTAAGGTGTTCTGAATTGGGGATCCGATAGCTGTCATCGGTCATGCCAAGTTGTACAAACATGTTCCATGCCTTGCTAAAACCAACATGTCTGATGGTGCCACGATATAGCGTCAAGATGTCTTCCAAGCCGTATATGCTTCGGTACTTAAGGGAGTTTCGGTTGGCATAGGCTTCAAATCTGCCGTAGCCTTCGATGTCTAGAAATTCAGTGCGGCGAAACAGACGATGATAAGGAATGTACTTGTAGGTTCCCTCTTGTATAAATTCTGCGGCACCACCTTGACCAGCCAAGACGACATTTCTCGGATTCCAAGTGAATTTGTAATGCCATAGATTGGTGTCGCTTTCTGGAGCGATTAAACCTCCGGTAAACGATTCAAATAAAAGCATTTCACCACCTTGTTCTCGAATTGAATCGATCACTTTCATGGCGCTCATATGATCAATGCCAGGGTCCAACCCGCATTCGTTCATAAAGACTAAATTTTTGTTGCGGACTTCCTGATCTAAGGCCAACATGTCCGGACTGATATAAGAAGCCGTTACCATGTGTTTGCCATGGGCTAAACAATCCTTTGCGACCTCTAAATGCATGTATGCGGGCAGCATAGAAATGACTAAATCATGACTGCTGATCAAAGACGATCTCTGGGCCGCATCATTCACATCAAAAGCAATACCCCGTGTCTTGGGCATCCCGTTGATGTTCTTATTGGCCGCCTCTTGGGATAAGTCAGCTACTGTGATTTCTAATTCTTGCGCTTGAGCATGCTGGGCAAGATACTGAATGAGGTTAGTGGCAGATCGTCCTGCTCCGATGACTAAAATATGACGCATGGACTAATTTTTTGTATGTTTAGGCTCGTTAGATCTGTTCACGAATATAGAAAAATAGAATTGGACCATATGTACCGAAAAGATAAATTTCACGGAGTGATTTTGAGCTTGCTTGGAGCCAGCACCGTTATATTAGGCGCTACAGGAGCCCATCAATTGCGACCAAAAATTTCGCCAGAGGCCTACGAGCGTTTTGAAATCGGATTTTTTTATCAAGCCTTTCACTTAATGGTGTTGTTGTTGGTATGGTCCAGCCGAAAAATTTCATCCAGAACTAAGCCTTGGATTTATCGATTGATGGGTTTAGGACTTTTATTTTTTTGTGGATCCCTTTATTTAAGCGCTACGAGAGAGTTATTGCCATTTGACCCCTGGTTCTCAGGCCCTATGACGCCAATAGGAGGGCTATTATTTATCCTAGGTTGGGGCGCCTTAGCTTGGGGCATCGTCAAAAAAAAGAGGGGATAAAAAAGGGGATTATTCCCCTGTTTCCGGATAGTATTTTTACTTTTGTTCTTACAATTTAATGACCGCTTTATGAATTTTGATAAAAATTCGAAAACGATTTCGCTTGAGCAGTACGGGATCAAGCAGGCCAAGACTCATTATCAACTCACCGCCGAAGAATTACAGGCCATAACCATTGCAAAAGGCATGGGGTCTGAGACTGAAAATGGTACTTTGGCCGTCAATACGGGAGAATTTACAGGTCGCTCTCCTAAGGATCGATTCATTGTCAAAGACCAAATTACGCGAGATAAGGTGTGGTGGGGTCCAATTAATATTCCCTTTGAGCCAGATGATTTTGATGCCCTTTACGATAAAGTCGTTCAATACTTGAGTCACAAGGAATTGTTTGTCCGGGACGCTTATGCCTGTGCTGATTCAAATTATAAGCTCAACATTAGGGTCATTAACGAGTACCCTTGGAGCAATATGTTTGCCCTTAATATGTTCCTGCGTCCTGACCAGGCGACACTGGATGATTTTCAGTCAGATTGGCTGATTGTGAATGCTCCCGGCTTTATGGCTAATCCACAGCGAGATAAGACCAGGCAACACAATTTTGCCATTTTGAATTTTTCGCGAAAAATTGCTTTAATTGGCGGGACAGGCTATACTGGGGAAATCAAAAAGGGTATTTTTTCGGCCTTGAATTTTTTATTGCCTGTGACTCGTGATGCCTTACCGATGCATTGTTCGGCAAACGTTGGTGAGGCAGGTGATACGGCCATATTTTTTGGTCTATCCGGTACTGGTAAAACTACCTTGTCGGCTGACCCAAAACGACGCCTTATTGGGGACGACGAGCACGGTTGGACTGCAGAAGATACCGTCTTTAACTTTGAGGGGGGGTGTTATGCCAAAGTGATTAATTTGAGTTTGGACAGTGAGCCTGATATTTATCGAGCCATTAAACCGGGAGCCATTCTTGAAAATGTCATCATGGATGAAGCTGGCGTTGTCGATTTTTCGGACACGAGCATCACCCAAAATACGCGCGTGAGCTATCCCATTGAGCATATACCCAACATTAACATTCCGTCCATAGGCCATGATCCGAAAAATATTTTCTTTCTCACGGCGGATGCTTTTGGCGTCTTGCCTCCCATTTCAAAGCTATCGCCAGGACAGGCAGCCTATCATTTTATCAGTGGTTATACGGCCAAAGTAGCTGGAACCGAGGCGGGAATTGTAGAACCAGTTCCTAGTTTTTCAGCGTGTTTTGGCGCGCCTTTTATGCCATTGCACCCCACGGTTTATGCCGAGATGTTGAGCAAAAAAATGCAGGCGGCAGGGGTGAACGTTTGGTTGGTCAATACAGGTTGGACCGGAGGCGCGTTTGGCGTGGGTCATAGAATGAAATTGTCCTATACAAGAGCCATGATTACTGCTGCTATTAATGGGAGTTTGGAGGCCGCCAATAAGGACAATTACCACATCCATTCAATATTTGGCGTCTCTCAGCCGCGGATATGCCCGGGCGTCCCGACAGAGGTCCTCAGCCCAAGAATGACGTGGAATGACGACGAGGCCTATTATAAAACTGCCCATAAACTGGCCGACTCCTTCAAAGAAAATTTCAAGAAATTTGAATCTTATGCCAATGAGGAAATCATGGCAGGAGGTCCGCTGGTTTGACCCAATTACTTTTTGCTATTAACGCTCTTGATGTATTGTTCCAGAGCCATGGTCATTGATGGCGTTTCGGGAGTTGGGGCCTGAATGTCTACTCTAAGTCCTCTATTGGTCGCTGCGTTAATGGTGGTATTTCCAAAGACGGCAATTCTCGTATTGTTTTGCTCGAAATCTGGAAAATTTTCAAACAAAGACTCGATACCACTTGGGCTAAAAAAGACCAAAATGTCGTAATAGACGTCTCTGAGGTCAGACAAATCGCTAATTACGGTTTTGTAAAACGTAGATTGCTTCCAATTTACCCCTAAATCATCGAGTACTCTGGGGACTTCAGGCTTGAGTTTGTCTGAGGAAGGAAGTAGAAATTTTTCGTTTTTATACTTTTTAATCAGAGGCGACAGTTCGGTAAACGTTCGTTTGCCGACGTATATTTTGCGCTTGCGATAAACCACATATTTTTGAAGATAGTAGGCTACGGCTTCACTTTGACAAAAATACTTCATGGTGTCGGGCACCTTGAATCTCAATTCCTCAGCAATACGGAAAAAGTGATCTACAGAATTACGGCTAGTCAAAATGATGGCCGAATAATTTGAAAGGTCCACTTTTTGGGCCCGCACGTCTTTGCTGGAAACTCCCTCCACGTGAATAAATGGGCGAAAATCGATCTTAACCTTTTGTTTGTCGACTAGGTTGAAATAAGGAGAGTTTTCAACTTTTGGTTCCGGTTGGGACACTAAAATAG
>WTIY01000025.1:12926-14366 GCA_011525065.1 Flavobacteriales bacterium | reverse complement strand
CCCCCGACCCCCTCGGTGTAAACGAGGTGCTCTGAACCAACTGAGCTAAGCGCCCCTGCGTGATTGCCTTGACAACCAAAGCGGCTGCAAATATAAATTAGTTTTTATAATGGCCCAACAAAATAAGACAAAAAACTACAAAACCTCGGCCACGACAAAAGTGCTGCCACCAACATAAATCACGTCCTCAGATTCCGCCTGATTGAGGGCTTCATCGAGGGCCTCTTGTACGGATTGATAGGCCTCGCCTTTAAGACCAACGGATTGTGCCTTTTGACTCAAATGCGCCACAGGCATCGCCCGTAAATTATCCGGGGCACAATAATAATACATCCCTGATTTGGGCATTAACTTGAGAATGTCTTCCAAAGCCTTGTCAGATACAAAACCCAAAACTAGATGTAACTGCTTGGCTGGCAAAGTCAACAGCTGCTGCATGGTCATGGCCAAACCATCCACATTGTGAGCCGTATCACAAATGAGCAATGGTTCACGAGCCAGAATCTGCCACCTTCCCAATAATCCAGTTTGATTTTGGACATGTTTTAGCCCGTGTTCGATATGATGCTGTGCTACGGAAAAACCTATAGCAATAAGCTGATCAATAGCGACCAGGACAGTGCGTTTATTGTCTTTTTGATACCCTCCCTTTAGGTCGCTTTCAAGGTCGAAATAGGTCAGTTCTTGTGCCAAAATAAGCGGGGCGCTCTGATCTGTAGAAACTGCCTTAAATACAGGCAAAGTCTCCTCAGTATACTGACCTACCACCACAGGCACTTCTGTTTTAATGATTCCCGCTTTTTCTCTGGCGATATCCGTCAGTGTGTTGCCTAAAAACTGCGTATGGTCCATACCGATGTTGGTGATGATGCTCAAAACTGGCGTGATGACATTGGTACTGTCCAAGCGTCCACCCATACCCGTTTCAACAATCACAACATCGGGGGATTGACGAGCAAAATAATCAAAAGCCATTCCCACAGTCATTTCGAAAAAAGACAAACCCATTGAAAGAAAAACTGGAGCATGAGTGTTTAAAAAGTCAAAGACATCAGATTCTGAAATCATTTGGCCATTGAGTCGAATGCGTTCTCTAAAATCCAATAAATGGGGTGAGGTGTATAGACCTACACGGTACCCAGCGCTTTGCAAAACAGAGGCCAACATGTGGGCCGTAGAGCCCTTACCATTAGTGCCGGCAATATGAATGCTTTTAATCTTTTGCTCCGGATGACCCAAATGAGCCATCAGCTTTTGCGTGCGCTCCAATCCTGGTTTGTAGGCAGAGCCACCTTGTCTTTGGTATTGAGGCAATTGCTCAAACAACCAATTGATGGCAGACTTATAATTGACAAATGATGGGTTCATGTTAGTGAATTATTGCACCCACAACTTCACAGAAGACTTTTGTGCTGATTGCTCAAAATTCAAAAGGTACAG
>WTIY01000025.1:2549-12916 GCA_011525065.1 Flavobacteriales bacterium | reverse complement strand
GTCCTTCCAAATCCAGCAGACAATTCTGATCCGAACATACAAAGGTGCGCAACACGGTTCCTTGAACACCATAAAGACTGACTTGAATAGGACCCTGTATTTCATCAATTTTCAAAACGGCTTGACCACGGGCTGGGTTTGGCCAAAGGACCGAATTTGAGGTTTGGTCATTCATTGGTGTACCTAAGGTTATTTCGTTTAAACCAATCCGGTAGCTGGATCGTCCATAAGTGGCGATAAACAACTCCTGGGTAGGTTGATGAATGTGCATGTCATTGACCACAACAGAGGGCAGGTTTGTGCCGATTACACTCCAGGTCTCTCCCCCATCTGCTGATCCAAATACCCCGATGTCTGTCCCGACAAAAAGGCGTCCATTTTGATCTTGAACGACATCGTTTACCGGCACATCGGGTAAACCCGAAGAGATATCGATCCAATTCTGTCCATTGTCATAGCTCTTGTATACATGACCGTCATTACCGCCGTATCGATAGCCAGACAGACTCACAAAAAGTGTCCCAGGATGAGTCACTGAGTGAAGCACCTTGGTGACCCATCTTGTGGGTAAATCTTCTGAAATCAGTTGCCAGTTCGCCCCTGTATCGAGCGTCATCCAAACATTACCATCATCAGTACCAGCCAGAATCTTTTCAGCATTAAACGGGGAAACATCTAACGCTACCACAGTTCCATAATTCAGATTTCCTCCCCCAGAACCATTGGTGAGATCGCCACTAATTGCATTCCAAAGACCTGCAGCATTCTCAGTACGATAAACGCGTTGTGTGGCGGTATACATCACCTCTGAATTTTGAGGATCAAAAACTATCGGGGTGTCCCAATTTTTTCTATCTCCTCCGGATATCCCGGCTGTTGCGCCTGTAAAACTCACGCCGTTATTGGTAGACTTCGCTATATTACCATACTGATATTGAGCAAAAATCACATTTGAATCATCAGGATCCACTAGTGGCTGAAAGCCATCTCCCCCGTAAATAATTTCATAATCGTCTTGCCCGCCGGTGAGACTTCGATGAGTGCTGTTATCCTGGGCCCCCAAATAAATACCTAGTGCATTAGATGGGTCGACAAAACAGCGATATAATTGGGTGATGGGCAATTGTTGGTCCTTGGTCCATGTAGTTCCTCCATCAGGACTAAAATAGACCCCTCCATCATTACCGAGAACGAGCTTGTTGGGATCATTTGGATCAAAAACCAAAGCATGCTGATCTACATGTACATTATTGAATACTCCAAACCAAGTATTGCCACCGTCAGTTGATTTTTGGACTTGAAAGTCAACATTATAGATGGTATTCTCATCGGTCGGATCAACCACGACGCCCCTGAACCACCAATGAAATCCAACATTATTTAAAGCAGAGGAATTCATGGTAACCCATGAATCGCCACCATCGTCACTGCGATATACCCCCTGAATGCTCCCAATGGCATCGGCATAGCGGGCGTACAACACTTGGGGATTTGAAGGGGCAATGACCACGCTAATCCTCCCCTTTTGGCTGGCTGCCGTAGGTAAGCCATTTGTAAGTTCTTCCCAAGTATTTCCACCATCAATGGTTCGGAACAAACCCGAGGTTTCACCCCCATAAGATCGGTATTGCGGTCTTCTAACGCGTTGCCATGCCGCTGCATAAGCAATTTGCCCATTAGTCGGGTGTATGGCCATGTCGACGATCCCTGTTGAATCACTGACAAATAAGGACTGAGTCCAAGTGTCTCCTCCATCCTCTGAAAGGTACACACCACGATTAGAATCATTTCGAAATAGTGGGCCCATGGCCCCGACATAAATGCGATCTGGATTATTTGGATCAATTAATACCTTGCCAATATTTCCGACTTGCGAAAGCCCTTTATTGGTCCAGGTCATCCCAGCATCATCAGAAACATAAATGCCGTCGCCATCGTAAGCCAGAGATCCTCCTCCAGCGTTGACCTCACCAGTACCCACCCAAACACGATTACTGTTGCTCGGGTCTATGGCAATGTCGCCAATGGAAAGGGAATTTTGTCCATCGAAAATTGGCGACCAGTCTGCGCCTCCATTTTGGGTTTTAAACACACCTCCGGAGGCTGCAGCCACATAAAATTCTTGACCACTGACCATCTCGATATCACTGATTCTTCCTCCGATATTGATCGGGCCCACCGAAGACCAATTCCCTGCGGTGACATTCATGATCTCTTTTGACGTCATGGCATTTCTTTGGGCCTGTGGGTTGATTTGGCCTGAGGGATAAGCCCGCTGCATGAACATCCAATCGTTGGGTTTTTGACTCGAATCATGAATCTGAGTAGTGATTTCAGGAGTATTGTCCTGACAATTGACTAAAAAAAGTGATAATAGAAAAAGACCGAGATAACGCATGGGATAAAATTGATGGAATAAAGATAATCGATTTCGGCCTTTATTCAGAGAGTCTGAAGACATAAATGATCTTGCCGATTTGTCGTGTAGGCGCCCTTGAATCTGAATTAAATTCAGTGGCTAAAGCTGCCCGTTTGGCGGGATCCAATAGACAAGAAGCATTATTGGTGGTTCCTCTTACTCCAGGCATTGCAGAGACCACCTGGCCATTTTGATTGACCTCAATACTGACGACCACCCGACCAGCCTGATTGCAGTCTTGAACAATGATTTCCTTATGGACAGCACGTCTTCCACCCAGCAAATAATTCCCATCACCATCAAGTCCGATTCCCAGGTCATAAGGGCTTGTTGATGGCTCATCACTCAACTGACTTCCTTTGGCTTGCTCACTGATTTCATCCTGTCCACTGGACTGCTTGTCTTGATTTAGGGTATTTTTACCGGCCAAAATACGCTTGAGCGCCTCTTGAGTTGCGGCATCAGCCTCTGGCTTTTTTTCTGATTCTACACTCACGGTTTCGTCCTCAGTTTGCATCATCTGCTCTGACGCCTGCTCTGAAGCAGTTGAATTTAAGTCGCGCTCGGCCATTTGTTGTTCTCCATCAGTTGGCACGAGATCAGTGCGCTGGGTCACTGAATTTTCTGGAGTCTCAAGGTCTTGCTCTGTGGTTTGCTCACTGGCCACGGCGGTTATTTTCTCAGATTGATCACCCGCGTTTTGAGTTCGATCATCCATAGCCTCTGGTGCGCCAAAAGCAATAATCACTCCGCGCTCTAGAGGTGGGTCGTAATGACGCAGCCCCAATAACATTAGAGCTAACAGAATCAGTAGGCCAATAAGGGCCGTGCGAAAAATTCCTCTTTGTTGATGTACAGTTAATGCGCTCATGGCCACTATTTCGGGTTTACCGCCAAGACCAATTGATAACTCCTTTGATTGGCTAAATCCATGACATAGACGACTTCCTCGATTGGAACTCCTTGCTCAGCTCTTAACATTACCGCTGGTTTTTGTTGACCACTGAGCACTTCATCTAAGGCTTTAGCCAAGCCTCCTTTGGTGACCCGCTCTTTGTTCAAATAAAAGGCCCCATCCTTGGTAATGCTCACAGAGGCTTTTTGTTGGTTGGTCGACTTCCCCTTAGCCTGAGGTAACAATAAATCCAAGGCGTTAGGCGTAATGGCCGGTGAGGTCAATAAAAAGAAGACCAAGAGCAAAAAGACGATGTCGGTCATGCTGCTCATGCTAAAGGTCGCGCTAACTTTATTGCGTCCGCGCAAATTCATGAGGCAGGTTCATTTAGTAAGTCGATAAAATCAACGGCAGTAGCCTCCATTTGATGCACTACCTTATCGGTTTTTACCACCAAATGATTGTACGCCATATAGGCCACGATTCCGACAATCAAGCCGGCAACCGTTGTGGTCATAGCGGTATAAATGCCTTCAGCTAATGCCCCCATTTCAGCTTGACCACTACTGTTGGCCAATTCATGGAAGGCCAACACCATACCGATGACCGTACCCAAAAACCCAATCATGGGAGCAGCACCAGAAATGGTCGCCAAAAGACTCACGTTTTTTTCCAAGGCATAAACCTCAAGTCGGCCAGCATTCTCTATGGCAGAATTGATGTCTTCTAGGGGGTGCCCAATTCGGGAAATTCCCTTTTGTGTCAAACGCGCCACTGGAGTCTTGTGTTGCTGACACAACACCTCAGCTTGCTCGGTTTTACCAGAAATAATGTAGTTTCTAATTTGATTCATGAAGTTGGGGTCAGTTTTACTGGCCGCTTTAATGGCCGACAAACGCTCAAAATAAATGTACAAGGCTACCAACAACAGCACAAACAACAGACCGATAATGATTTGACCCCCCAGATCTCCACTTAAAATTAAGTCCAGTAAGGACAAGCTTTGGGTTTCAGGAGCCTGATCGACAGTCATTTCAGCTTGCTGAGCGGCCAGGGGAAATGATAAATGAATCATAAATAGTGTTTCTAAAAGAACGCGGCCAATAGACTATAATTGTCAAAGATGATTAAAAAGTACCCGTTCAATAAATAAAAAGAGACCTGCGCCAGCCAGGAATCCAACAAAGGCCAGCCAAGCGACTTTTTTCAAATACCAAATAAAATTAATGCGCTCCATGCCCATGGCAGCAACCCCTGCGGCGGACCCGATAATCAACATGCTGCCGCCAGTTCCTGCTGCATAGGCGATAAAGTGCCAAAGTACTGAATCAATCGGTGCGTCATACATACCAATTGAGGCGGCGACCAAAGGCACATTGTCGATAACCGCGGAGAACATCCCCAATAGAATCACCACCACGTCTTGATTCGGGATGGCGCTTTGTAGAGACTCGGCCAGATAACGCAATGTTCCAACCGATTCACCGCTCTGAGTCATCCCATAAACCAAAGCTTCCAAACCGGCTACGGCCATAAGAATTCCAAGGAAAAATAGGATGCTAGACATTTCAATTCGTGACAGCGCCTTGTGCGCACTGTAAAGATGGCGTCGCTCTTGAGTAAAGTCCTCTTCAGGGTGGATGTACTCAGAAACCAGCCATACGACACCCATGGCGAGCATCATGCCCACATAGGGCGGTAAATGCGTCAATGTTTTAAAAACAGGCACAGAAACGATCATTCCCAATCCTAAATAAAGCATGACTTTGCTGCTGAGTAACCGCTGAGATTCTGTGTCCTCAGTTACGCTGACATCTATTTTTCCTTGAAAGGGTTTGAGATAGGAAGCGATGAAAAACGGCAAGATAAAACAGAGTATTGATGGCAAAACAACGAACTCAATCAGTCCCACTGCGGAAACTTTTTTGGCAATCCATAGCATGGTTGTGGTTACGTCTCCAATGGGTGACCAAGCGCCTCCCGCGTTAGCCGCAATCACTACCATGGAGGCGAACCAAATTCGATCATTTTTATCATTGATTAACTTACGCAGCAAAGTGACTAATACTATGGTCGCGGTCAAATTGTCAATAATTGCCGATAAGATAAAGGCCAGTCCCCCAATGATCCACAACAAAGATTTTTTGCTGTCGGTCTTAACCGCTCCCTTCAACAACTCGAACCCTCGGTGCAAGTCAATGATTTCAACTATGGTCATGGCGCCAATCAAAAAGATCAGAATCTCTGCAGTTTTGCCTAAATGATGCAATAAGGTTTGCTCAAAACCATGCATGGCCTTCTCTCCACCAGTCAATGCATTAAAAATAGATCCCTCGGAATCTATAATTTCAAACCAGCCAGAACTAAAGCCCACAGCCAGCAATCCCCAAATAACGGCAGCCATGATTAAGGCAGGCACTGTTTTATCCAGTCGTAAAGGATGTTCGAGGGTGATGGCCAAATAGCCAATGACAAAAACGAGAATAACTAATGATTCCATAGTATTGCTTTCTGATGATTAAATAAGTTGATTCAGGGCGATTTCGAATGCCGTTGCACTGATGTTCTGGGCCTGTTTATTTTGTTTATGTACCCGTTCTAAAGCCCCCCTAATGGTGTTTGAAACGTCTTCAAAAATGGCCTCGTCAGTCATGATCACCCGTTTTTCCATAAAGTAGGCAAATACACGAGCCATTCCACAATTACTGATAAAATCCGGGATTAAACTGATTTGTCGATCCGTGGATTCCATTATGGGACCAAAGAAGATCTCTTTATCGGCAAAGGGAACATTAGCCCCCGAACTGACCACCTTTAACCCCGAATCAATCAGGGATTGGATTTGGTCTTGACTGATAAGCCTGGAAGCCGCACAAGGGGCGAATATGTCGGCGCTGATGGACCAAATACGGGCGTTGACCTCTTCAAAGGACAACAAATTATCCCCCGCTAAAGCATTGCCATTTTTATTTAAAAATAGTGCCTTTACCTGATCAAAAGACAGCCCGGATTCGTCGATGATCCCACCTGCCCGATCAATGATACCGACAATGATGGCACCAGATTGAGCCAAATAGTAAGCAGCGGCCGAGGCCACGTTTCCGAAACCTTGAATAATGGCTCGTTTGCCTTTAATGTTACCTCCGTAAATGTCGTAATAGTGACGGACCGCCTCCGAAACACCAAAACCTGTAATTAGGTCAGCAATCGTATATTTTCTCTGGACGTCGGGGGAGTAAATGGGATTTTCCACCACCTTGATCACTCCCTGTCTCAGTTGACCGATTCGATTAATTTTATCGGCGTCCGTTGGGCTAAAGTGTCCGTTAAATACACCCTCTTGAGGATGCCATACCCCACTTTCTTCGGTAATTGGTATGACCTCATTAAGTTCATCTACATTCATATCCCCTCCTGTGCCGTAATAGGATTTTAACAGGGGAGAAACGGCCCGATACCAGCGCTGTAGCACCCCCTTTTTACGGGGGTCGCGTGGGTCGAAATTGATTCCCGATTTAGCCCCGCCAATCGGTGGGCCAGAAACCGTAAATTTCACTTCCATTGTTTTGGCCAAACTCAAAACCTCATTTTGATCGAGACCCACCCGCATTCTCGTACCACCACCAGCGGCACCACCGCGTAAACTATTGATTACGGTCCATCCTTCAGCCTCCGTTTCGGAGTCACGCCAGTGAAAGACGATTTCTGGTGATTTTTCTTCAAATTTTTGGAGTAATGCTCTCATTAACGGTGATGATATTAGGTCTGTATTTGACCGATGTTTGGTCCAGGATGAGTGCCCAAAAAGGTCACATAGGTCCAAGAGTCACAAATATAAAAAATTGGAGAGGCTCATGATTAAATAAACGTAAATTTTATCCCGAGGGATGAGCCCGATCACTGGGCAAAGCAGTTTTTTAATTTACAATTTTTAGGTTTTTTGAGTTAATGGCCGAAATTATATTTCAGGTTTAGGCCAGATGATGCCGCTGGAATGATCATGAGACGCACCGGTCACCGAGCTCAAGCAATTGATTTCATTTCTCCAACGCAATACCCCGAGTAACCCAAAGATGAGTGCTTCTTTAAACATAACTAAATCGGATGATGGAACGAGATATCGTCCTGATGAAATCAAATTTAATTCATTGATCAAGTGGTCGTTAAATGCACCACCACCTGTCACCAAAACCCGATCAAAGGGTTGACAAATCCGCTCAATTTGATGAGCCATATGCCCTACCAGTGTGGCCAACCAATCCTCCGGACTCAGTTGAAATTCATCGTATAGCGGCACAATGTTGGTTTGAACCCATTCCAATCCGAGTGATTTGGGTGGAGGCTGAGTGTAATAATCCAAGGCATTCAATCGCGCTAAAAGCGACCGATCCAATTGCCCAGACTGCGCAAAAACCCCTTTGTCATCATATGGAGCTCCCAATTTCTGTGCAAAGTGATTTAAAACTATGTTTAAAGGCGCAATATCGAATGCGATGGTCCAGTCTGAAACCTGATTCATGTGCAGTTTTTTGTCCGGGCATAAATACGATACATTGGCAAAACCACCGAGGTTCAAACATGCTGAATAATCACCAAAAAGCAGGCGATCTCCTATGGGTACTAAAGGAGCCCCTTGCCCACCAAAAGCCACATCTTGAACTCTAAAATCACAAACTACTGGACAAGGTAAATCTTGAGTCAACTCCTTTAAATTTCCTATTTGAAGGGTTGTTCCAAAATCAGGCTGATGCCGTACGGTATGACCATGACTGCAAATCAAATCCAAATTCTCAATCTGCTCCCTGTTGATAAAATCTAAAATGAATTGATTCAAGAGGTTGGTGTAGGCGAGATTCACCTGAGCCAGGTCCTCAGGGGATAGTTCAATAGAACCGCGCAGACGATCTTGCCAGGCTTTCTGGTAAGGAACAGTCACTGCCTTTTTTATGGAATAGGTCCAGTTTTTGGCCTGGTCCAAGGAAAAATCGCAGTACGCCAAATCGACCCCATCGCAGGACGTGCCACTCATGACCCCAATAACCTTATAATTGATCCTTTTCACCTTGTTAAATTTAGTCGCTTTTATTGACAATCCATAGACAATCCAATATCTTTGCCATGAAAACGAAAACGTTTTAGTAAACCAAACCAAAAACCCCAAAAAAACCACTACCAATGGATTTTAATCTTACCGAAGAACACCTCATGATTCGTGATGCTGCACGAGATTTTGCCCAGAACGAACTCCTGCCTGGCGTTATAGAACGCGACACGCATCAACAATTTCCGGCCGAACAAGTCAAAAAAATGGGAGAAATGGGCTTTATGGGAATGATGGTCGATGCTCAGTATGGCGGCGGTGGCATGGACACTTTGGCCTATGTGTTGGTCATGGAAGAGCTCAGTAAGGTAGATGCCTCGTCTTCGGTAATCGTTTCTGTAAATAACTCTTTGGTTTGTTATGGCATTCAGGCTTATGGCTCAGAGGCTCAAAAAGAAAAGTATCTCAGGCCATTGGCGACAGGACAGGCGCTTGGTGCATTTTGCCTCAGTGAGCCAGAGGCAGGGAGCGACGCAACCTCTCAAAAAACAACCGCCATCGATCATGGAGATTACTATCTGCTCAACGGAACGAAAAACTGGATCACCAACGGAGGTACCGCAGATTATTACATCGTAATTGCACAAACTGATCGAGATAAAGGGCATCGCGGCATTAACGCATTTATTGTAGAAAAAGGCCTAAATGGCTTTTCCATTGGCCCAAAAGAAGACAAGCTGGGCATACGTGGAAGCGACACACACAGCCTGATGTTTCACAATGTCAAAGTTCCTAAGGAAAATCGCATCGGTGAGGATGGATTCGGATTCAAATTTGCCATGAAAACGCTGAGCGGTGGCCGAATTGGGATTGCCGCCCAAGCCTTAGGTATTGCCTCTGGCGCCTATGAACGCGCACGGGATTATGCCAAGATACGTACAGCATTTGGTAAAGAATTGTTTAAGCATCAAGCCATTTCATTCAAATTGGCCGACATGTACACGCAAATAGAAGCCGCAAGAAATTTAGTTTTCAAGGCAGCTTGGGAGAAAGACCAAGGCCTAAATTACGATCGAAGCAGTGCTGTTGCCAAATTATACGCCAGTCAAGTAGCCATGGACACCACGGTTGAAGCGGTTCAAATTCATGGAGGCAATGGATTTGTCAAAGAATACCATGTGGAGCGATTGATGCGTGATGCCAAAATCACCCAGATTTATGAGGGCACGAGCGAAATTCAAAAAATTGTAATTTCTCGAGCCTTGCTCGATGACTAGTGGCCTTTTTCGATTGACCCCAACCAGGCAGGACAATCAATAAAGTGTCATTTAAAGAAATTCCAAACCAACCCGAAACGCAAAGAGGCATCGCGATATGGATAGCCAGGAGCGCTAAAGTGGCGATTCTCTGATTGGAACATTTGATTCATGTGCTCATAAATCAAAAACAGACGGGTTTGCTTGATTTTTGTTTGGAAAAAGAAATCAATCAATGGAAAGCTCCCAATTTGCTCGAGATCTTGGAGATAAAATTCAGCCAATACTGGATCATAGGCGGGCAAATTAAATTCAGTAAAGTACTTTAATCTAAATCCTGTTTGGATTTTAGCAGCTTTCTTAAACCACTCATCTTCAAAATAAATGGTCTGTCGGGTCAAAAAATCAGGCACTGGCATGAATTCAGCCCCCGAAATGGCGTTTTGATAAATCAACTCAGACTGGAGCGCCCATAAGCCAAATTTAAAGGTACGGTCGTGATGCAGTTTGAGGTACTGTACGACTTCATCAGTTTGCATTGGTCTTGGGCCTAAGTCTTCATCTGACGTACCAAAATATGCGTAGTCCTCTATGCGGGTAAACGACCCATTTACGGTCCCCAGCACAGGTAGATTCAACTCAGCACCCAATGACTGAAAGCTCACCGGTTTAAATTCTTCGTACCAATTGTAGTTTTTATAATCGCTTTGGTTCAGACGCATGTTGAGCGCCACGGGTTGTGCATTGCGCTCAATC
>WTIY01000025.1:0-2449 GCA_011525065.1 Flavobacteriales bacterium | reverse complement strand
ATCGCTTTGGTTCAGACGCATGTTGAGCGCCACGGGTTGTGCATTGCGCTCAATCTTGATGCCCAAAAAGCTATTTTCATCCCAGCGTTTATTCAGACCCAATGAGATTTGACCCAGAGATTGATCCGATCCCATGCTTTGTTCAAAATCACCAATTAATTCAAAATCTCTCCATCGGGTCTTGATTTGAGCTCCTGCCAATAAAAAATTGTCTTCGATTTGCGAGGGAATTACTCCTTGATCTAAATCCAGGACCCTCTGGTAACCATAACTAAAATTATTCAAAGCGACATGAGGAATTACGGTTAATGCCGATAAATTGAATTGTGAATAGGCTTTAACTCTAGTGGCATAACCTACAGATTTAGTATACAAATCAACCCCCTTGTAGGCCTGGCCAAAGCCCTCGTAGGCAGATTTTTGAGTAAACAAATAAGACTGTGCTTGGTGCCCCACTTGCAGCCCAACATGTTGCCAAACGGATTCTTCGTCATTTGGATTAAAATGATATTCCTGCTGGGCAAAATAACGGGCAGCGCGAAGTGCGTTTTCAGCGTTTTCAAAATTCACATCGAGCCTGCCTCGATCGTCAAACTCTGGATCCGCTGTGGTGTACAGGACCAAGGCCGATTCGGTCAGGCCCCCATTTTCGCGATTCATCAGCTCTTGATTGACTAAATGAGCCTTCAAATGGTAGCGCTGGTCGGGTGAGACATAATTCACAGTTCCCCTAAAGTCTCCTGTACTGGTGAGAATGTGCTGATATTGCCCCAAGGATCGGACCCCCTTATAAGCCACAGATATATTTAAGCCTTCATTGATGTTTGAGGTAAAAAATGCATCGAGCTGTTGTCCTTGTACAAAAGCGGTTTTAAAATACAACTCCGTAAGCGGGGTGGGCACACGGTAGTAGGCAATGTCTTCCCAATTCAATTGTGTCCTTTGACGAGCTGTAGGAGCGAATGTGGGCAGCGCAGAATAAGTTTTTGGTCGAAAACTCAGTGTATTGTAGGCCTGACCAACATTGGCAAATGGCAGTAATTCAAAATCATCACGGCGCAAATAATTAAAACGATTCAGCTTGTGTAGTCCCAAAGTGGTGTCTAATGAGGTTGTATCGCTTTGAAGATCGATGCGCTGGTATAATTTAATGCCTGCTTTTTCAGCGTCTTGGTCTATAAATCGACTGGGTATACCAGAAGGAATTTGAGCCTGGAGCACTGCGGTAAAAAAGACCAATAAAACGGAAAATAAATGCCGAGTCATGAATTCATTTTGCACGGTAAAGTTACGTTATTTTGTCAGGAATTGAGTACTTTAACCATATGCTCAAGCTCAAGATCAATCCGGGACTTTTGGAATGTGGTACTGACGAAGCGGGTCGTGGATGTTTGGCCGGACCAGTGACTGCAGCCGCTTGCATTTTGCCGGAAAACTTTAAGCACCCCCTGCTAAACGATTCCAAGCAACTGAGTAAATCCCAAAGAGAAAGCCTTCGCGAAATTATCGAATCGTCGGCCATTGCCTGGGCCGTGGCTCATGTGGGAGAGGGAGAAATTGACCATATGAATATTCTCAATGCTTCAATAGAGGCCATGCATCGGGCAATCAAAGCGCTAACAACTGTGCCTGAATTCATCGCCGTGGATGGCAATCGATTCAAACCACTGGGCAAAATACCCCATCAATGTGTCGTTAAAGGCGATGCAAAATTACAGCACATAGCCGCAGCTTCAGTACTGGCTAAGACAGAACGCGATCGATACATGGGTGAACTCCACCTCAAGTACCCTGAATACCAATGGGATAAAAATAAAGGCTACCCCACACCCCATCATCGCCAAGCCATTATGGATCACGGCACCACAAGACACCACAGGCAAAGCTTTCGCCTGCTTCCCAGTCAACTGACCCTTCCCCTGTAGGTCAAAATCGATAATGTTCATTGGGAATTGACCATTCCTTCCTATTTTTGTGCATGCCCAGATTCTTCACTTACCTCTTGCTGTTGATCAGTGTGATTTTCTTTAGTTGTCAAGACGATCAACAACAAGAGTTTGATCATTGGAAGCTCGTGGATGCCAAAACCACGGACCTCATTTTTCTCAATAACATTAGTCTAGGATTTCAAGATTTAAGCACACAAAATAAGTCCAGTTCTGAGTTTAATGCACCAATATTTAACTCAGCATTGACCGAATTAATCAGCCATTTAAATCCTCAAAACAGTGGTTTTTTAATTCTCAACGGCGATAATGGCTCCAAGGATTTTTATCTGGTGATAAAGCGGGCAGATTCAATCGCCCAGGGCCAAAAGCCGATCGTTTATGCCTTTGATAACGACAGTATTTTTAGGCATGAACCTGGAAAATACCTGGTTTACAGCAATAAGCGTGAGCTTCCTGATTATGACCGTGAATTAAGCTCAGGGGTTCCAACTGCCCTGGTC
>WTIY01000075.1 GCA_011525065.1 Flavobacteriales bacterium | reverse complement strand
ATAAGAGACAGGGTTAAGGATGCTCCAATACAGGATTGGGTAAAACTTGCCGTAGCTCGAGCCAGAGCGACAAATTGGCCTGCAGTATTCTGGTTAAACCAAGATCGCGCCCATGATCGAGAACTGATTAAAAAAGTCATGACCTATCTAAAAGATCACGACACTGAAGACCTGATCATAGAGGTATTGCCACCTACAGAAGCTACCGAATATACCCTCAAACGCATGGCTGCTGGTGAAAATACCATATCGGTTACCGGAAATGTTTTGCGTGACTATCTAACTGATTTGTTTCCTATTTTAGAATTGGGCACCAGTGCAAAAATGTTGTCGATTGTACCGCTGATGAATGGAGGCGGCCTCTTCGAGACCGGTGCCGGAGGTTCAGCGCCAAAACACGTGGCTCAATTTACCTCGGAAAATCACCTTCGATGGGACTCTCTGGGCGAATTCCTGGCTTTGGCGGTTTCTCTGCAACACCTAGGAGAGAAAAACAACAACCAAATGGCCATCGTTTTATCTGAGTCCCTGGATAAGGCCACAGAAAAATTATTAGACAACCAAAAATCTCCCTCTAGAAAGGTCAATGAACTGGACAATAGAGGAAGTCATTTCTACTTAGCCATGTACTGGGCTGAGGCGCTTGCTGAACAAGAAGACGATCAAAACCTAAGCGACCATTTCAAACCAATCGCAGAGGCTTTAATCGCACAAGAGCAAACCATCGTAAGCGAGCTCAATCAAGTACAAGGCAGACCGGCAAACATTCATGGATATTACGCTCCTGACACTGAGGCCGTCTCTAAGGAAATGCAGTGCAGCCTAACCTTTAACCAAATACTAAAAGGAATCTAATGGCCCATATGCACTTAACATGAATCGCAATTATCATTGTCTGACAAAGAGCAGATCACTTGGCCTAAAGCCGCTCACGCTTATCGCCTTATTGTTTTTGAACTTATGTTCAATCCATGGTTTGAGTCAAGACCAAGAGGAATTCACCATTAGTGGGGTTGTCTCTGACCAAAATACCGGAGAAACCCTAATTGGGGTGAATGTTTTGATTCCAGAACTTCGTGCCGGGGTCATCACCAATGCCTACGGGTTTTACTCAATTACTCTACCAAAAGGACGTTATGAATTCCTTTACAGTACGTTAGGGTATGCCTCTCTGGCCAAATCAATTGAATTGACCGCGTCCATAACACAAGACATTGAATTGGCGGAAAACGCAGAGCAATTAGAGGAGGTCGTCATCAAGACCGACGTCGAAGCTTTGGACATAGCCACCCCACAGATGAGCGTCAATGCCTTAACGGCTCAAACCATAAAAAACATTCCTGTGGTTCTTGGTGAGGCAGACGTCATCAAATCACTTTTGTTGTTACCCGGAGTAAGTAATGCTGGCGAGGGAGCTTCTGGCTTTAACGTTCGTGGCGGAGCAGCCGATCAAAATTTGATCTTGTTGGACGAGGCGACCATCTTCAATTCCTCGCATTTATTTGGGTTTTTCTCGGTGTTTAACCCCGATGCCATCAAGGATCTTAAATTGTATAAAGGCAGTATTCCTGCGCGTTATGGCGGGCGAGTGTCTTCAGTGCTGGACATCTACCAAAAGGAAGGGAACAGCAAAAATTTAAAAATGAGTGGTGGCATTGGCGCAGTGGCCAGTCGCCTGCTTATTGAGGGTCCCATCAAAGAAAATCAAGCGGCTTTTTTGGTCGGTGGTCGAGGATCTTACGCGCATTTATTCCTGCCATTATTTGATATCGATAACACCGCTTATTTCTACGACTTAAATACCAAGATCAATTATAGGTTAGATGAGCGTAACAGCCTGTATTTATCAGGTTATTTTGGTCGTGATTACTTTGGCATACAAGACAGTTTTATCAACAGTTATGGCAATGCCGTATTTAACTTTAGGTGGAACCACAATTTTTCGGACAAACTGTTCTCTAACTTGTCTTTGATTTACTCAAACTATTATTATGGTTTGGAGCTGGATTTTGTAGGCTTTAAATGGGATTCAGGCATTGAAAATTTCAATCTCAAATACGACTTCAACCATTATTTGAGCAAGGATTTTCAGTTGAACTATGGCCTGCAAAACATCCATTACGGATTCAATCCAGGTAAAATCATCCCCAATCGACCTGACTCTGGCATCGTCGAGGACCAACTCACCCAAAAATACGCCAACGAAGCTGCATTGTATGTCGATTTAGAATGGGGCATTAGTGATGATCTGCGTGCTGAGATAGGACTACGCGGCAGTCATTTCATTCGTTTTGGTCAGGACGAGTTCAATCTATATGCCAACGACGCCCCAGTTACATTTGACCCGTTTTTATTGATTTATCAGGAAGCAGATCCAACTGAAACCATAAGACTAGGCCGATGGGAACGATTGAAAACCTACAGCAATCTCGAGCCGCGCATTGCCGCGTCCTATACCTTGAGTGACGATTTATCCATTAAAGCAAGTTATACCAAGTTGTCTCAATACCTCCATTTGTTGTCCAATACCAGTAGCCCGACACCATTGGATGTCTGGACTCCCAGCGGACCTTACGTACAGCCACAAAGGCTCGATCAGTATGCCATAGGGGTATTCAGCACCATAGATGACCGCAATTATTCAATCGAGGTCGAGGCCTATTACAAGGATGTCGCTCACCGCATTGATTATATCGATGGAGCCAATCTAGTGGCCAATAACGCCATAGAACAGGTTATTTTGGACGGTGACGCTCGAGCCTATGGATTGGAGTTTTTATTGCGAAAAAACAAAGGTGATTTTCAAGGCTGGTTGGCTTACACCTTGTCTAAAAGCCAGCAAAAGACAGCGCCGCGTAATGAAAATGAAATTGGGATCAACAATGGCCAGTGGTACAACACCCCTTACGACAAACCCCATGATCTCTCTATTTTCGGCTCATACACTATTAATTCGTCATGGAAGATCAATGGTAATTTTATTTATCAAACCGGTCTACCTACAAATTATCCTATTGGCCAATTTGATTTTCAAAATGTAGTCGTTCCTTTCTATGGTTTGCGCAACCAACAAAGATTACCCGATTATCACCGTTTGGATATTTCGGCGACTTATCGCCCAAAACGCAAGCCAAACAGAGTGTACCAAAGCGAATGGGTCTTTAGTATTTACAATCTTTACAACAGGCAAAATGCTGCATCAATTAATTTTAGACAAAATGCAGATACTGGAGTAAACGAGGCTGTACGCACCTCTATTTTTGGACTCGTCCCTGCCGTCACCTATAACTTTAAATTCTAAATCATGAAGCGATTATTATTCATATTATCTGTTCTATCTCTAATCTGGTCTTCATGTCAGGAGGTGATTACCGTCGAGTTGCCTAATCAAGAACCCAAACTCATTGTTGACGCACTTATACGCATCGACACGACAATTAGTTCGACCCTCGTTACTGTATCCATACGTCAAACCAGTGATTTCTTCGGAGAAATATCGCCCGTTTCTGTGGACCAAATTACCATGAGTAATTTGGATAATCCAGGAAATAATACAGACCAAGTCCTGGATGAAACAGAACCAGGATCAGGGATATATCAGCAATTTTTTTCAACGGAAGAACTGGCGCGTGATCGCTGGTTTTTACAAATCAATTATCAGGGTGAATTTTATGTAGCCGAATCGCTTATGCAGTATTCTGTTCCAATTGATCAGTTAACCATAGGCGACGGGAGTTTATTTTCAGGGGATGTAACCGAGCTTCTGGTGCGCTACTCCGATATTGGTGGTCGAGAGGATTATTATTTATTTGATTACGGTAATGATGATTTTTTTGCCTCTGAAGATGTTTTCTATGATGGTCAGCAATTCGAATTCTCATATTTCTACGACGAACAATTCAACCCCGGCGATACGCTCACGGTGAGTATTATGGGAATCGATCGTGATTTTTTCAATTACATGAATTTGTTGCGTGAACAAAGTGAAGGTGGGTTTGGTCCTTTTGCGACCCCGGCAGTCTCAGTTCGCGGTAATTTGATCAACACCACAGACATCAA
>WTIY01000204.1 GCA_011525065.1 Flavobacteriales bacterium | reverse complement strand
CCTCAATAATTCTATAAAAAATCTCTTGGAACTCGGGATGGGTAAACTCAATCTCATCCTGCTGCAGGTCTAAATATATTTTTTGATAAACCAAAAATGCCTGTTGGACCGTCTGATGCATCATATTCCCCTTTTGATCTGTATCGATAATCGTCTCGATAAATTCCTCTTTAGATCCACCATAAAGCAACAATAGCTCGATGATTTTACGTTCAAGAGCGTACTGGACGTCTATTTTCTTTTGGTCTTTCGGCTTTTGGATGACATCGAGCTTGGGCGATTGTTTTTCAACAGGTTTTCTCGCGTCATTCCGATTTTTACGCAAAATCTGGGCTAAGGTACTAAAGAGCACCTCTTGACTAATGTCCATGATTCTAGCGCACTCTTTCAGATAAACCTCCTGTTTGATGTGATCAGGAATCTTAGCAATGCTTTGAACCATATCGCGCACGGTCTCGGATTTTTTAATGGGATCGTTCGCGGCCTCTTTGGCCAATAAGGAAGCTTTGAAATTGATAAAATCGGTGGTGTTTTCAGACAAGTAGTCTTTGAGTGCATCGAGTGAGTTATTTCGGGCAAAACTATCGGGATCCTCACCCTGTGGAAAGGTGCAGATGCGCACGTTCATGCCCTGTTCCAAAATGAGATCCACCCCGCGCAGTGATGCCCTGATCCCCGCATCATCACCATCAAAAAGCAGCGTCATGTTTTTGGTTAATCGATTCACTAACCTGATTTGCTCTGGGGTCAGCGCGGTTCCACTCGAGGCCACCACATTGGATAGACCCCTTTGATGCATTTGAATTACATCGGTGTAGCCCTCGACCAAATAACAGTTGTCCTCTTTAGCAATGGCTTGCTTGGCATAATTAATGCCGTAAAGAATCTTACTTTTATGATAAATGTCACTCTCAGGAGAATTCAGGTATTTAGCCAGTTTTTTATCTGTAGATAAGGTTCGTCCACCAAATCCCAAAACCCTTCCACTCATGCTGTGAATGGGAAAAATGACACGAGCCCTAAATCGATCGAATTGCCTGTCACCCTTGACGATGGTCAGTCCAGTTTCCTCTAAAAAACTCATTTGATAGCCTTGCTTCAACGCAGCTTTTGTAAACCCATCCCACTGGTCATCATTGTAGCCCAGTTGGAATTTATTAATGGTCTCTTGTGTAAAGCCTCGCTCTTTAAAATAGGTCAATCCGATGGCTTTGCCAGAGGCTGAATTCACCAAAGTGTCGTGGAAATGGTCACGGGCAAATTCATTGACTAAAAACAAAGACTCTCGTTTGTCCGCCTCAGCCTTTTGTTCTGAGGTTTGCTCGGTCTCTTCGACCTCAATGTTGTATTTTTTGGCCAAATACTTAATGGCCTCAGGATAACTAAAGTGTTCGTGCTCCATTAAAAAGGCCACAACATTACCCCCCTTTCCACTACTGAAATCCTTCCAAATTTGTTTTACCGGAGAGACCATAAAACTCGGTGTACGCTCATCGGTAAATGGGCTCAATCCTTTAAAATTACTTCCTGATTTTTTCAATTGTACAAAATCACCGATCACCTCCTCAACGCGGGCGGTTTCAAAGACTTGATCAATGGTAATTTTTGAAATCATAAGGCCTATGGGCTTACTTAAAGACTAAGCCCTGTAAATTTAATACAATTCGACAAACTCCATGAACTCCTGAGGATCTAAGTCCTGTTTCAAAACCAGAACTATTTCTTTCGCTCAATGACATAGTCAATCATGAGCCTCAAGGAGTCCTTAGCAGGAGAATCGGGATAAGTGGATAAGATCTCTAAGGCCTGCTTTTGATATTGATGCATTTTGGTGGTGGCATAATCCAAACCTCCCAGAGATTTCACCAGTGCAATCACTTCCCTTACCCGCTTTTTATCCTTATTGTGATTTTTAATTGAATTGAGCAGCCAACGTCTTTGAGATCCATCAGCAACATTGAGTGCATGGATCAATGGCAAAGTCATTTTTCTCTCTTTGATGTCGATGCCCAAAGGCTTACCGATTTGAGCTTCACCGTAATCGAATAAATCATCTTTAATTTGAAAAGCCATACCCAATGCCTCCCCAAAGGCCCACATGCGGTCGACTTCCTCTTTATCAGCATAGACACTTTGTGCACCAATAGCACAACATGACGCAATCAGTGTGGCAGTTTTTTGTTTGATGATTTCTAAATAGACGTCTTCGTCTATGTCCAATCGCCGAGCCTTTTCAATTTGCAACAATTCACCCTCACTCATAGAACGGACCGCTACTGAAATGATTTTCAATAAATCAAAATCATCGTGATCGATGCACAAAAGCAACCCTTTGGACAATAAATAATCCCCAACCAATACGGCAATTTTATTTTTCCAAAGCGCATTAACTGAAAAAAAACCTCTGCGTTTGTCGCTGTCATCCACCACATCGTCATGAACCAAGGTTGCGGTGTGTATCAGTTCGATGACCGAAGCCCCGCGGTAAGTTCGATCTTGAATTTTGCTTTCTCCACAGATTTTAGCGGTTAACAAAACGAACATAGGACGCATTTGTTTGCCTTTTCGATTCACCACAAAATGCGTGATCCGATTGAGCAGGGCGACCTTTGAACTCATCGAGGCATAGAACTTTTTTTCAAAAAGCTCCATTTCGCGTTCAATTGGTTTTTTTATTTGCGCGGTTACTTTCATGGATTCATCTCACTTCGATCACGGCTCATGACTCATATTTGTTGCGATACAACTCAGGATCCACTACGGCGGCCATTGCATTAATATCCAGTGGGTGACCAATGAATTTAGCCACTTGTCCAGCGACCTTTAAAGGGTCCTCAATCACTTCACGATGATTGACATACAGCACCTCCACCCCTGGCTCCATTTTTTGCCAACCCGTCACAGATTTCAACAAGCGCTGAAATTGATTGTATAGGTGAATCGGGAAATCATCGCTTTTTTTGCCCAACATTTTTTGTTGTGATTGCACTACTTCATGAATTTCACGATTCATGAAAATAACTTTATAGCGGTATTGACTGTCCAGGTATTTCAGCAGAGGCGCAACAATTTTAATGGCCTTGTCTTGGGCTTTATCCAGCCAAGAATTATCCTTGTACAAGGCCTTAACCGGCTCGTATTCGTAATATCCCTTGGGGTTGGAAACATCGGCCTCACGATGGGTGTCTTGCAATATGTCGAGACCGCCACTGTCGAGCATTTGCATCATCATAGATGTTCCCGAACGCGGCAGACCAGAGACAACCACAATTTGCTCGGGGTAATACTTGAAGGTGGCCTTGTTTTCTAAAGTGTAATCGGCCGCCATTTTCTCCTCTAAGTTTTCCAAGGACTGTTGGGCCTTTGGGAATGAACGTGGCTTGAGCTTCGCTGCCATTTCGAAAGCAACTTTAGCATTGTCCAGATCACCCATTTTTTCCAAAGCTTGACCCAAGAGCAAATGGCCTTTTGGAAAAAATTTGACCAATTCTACACTGGTCAATGCGTATTCCGCAGCTTCCTCAAACTCATCGACTTGCAGCAGAACCTCAGCCATAGCTGCGTGATAAACAGCCACTTGAGATTCCTTTTCTATGGCCGACTCAAAAGCTTCAATGGCCTTGTCAAAATTACCCGTTTCGTAATGAAGTAAACCATAACGATACCAAACAGGACCTGTTTGGTCTTTTTCCAGCAGACCTTCCATAATGATCATGGCCTCCTTTGGACGGCCCATCTCTGAAAGAATTTGGACCTCGGTCAATTCCAAGTTATAGGCCACCTCAGTATCCGAAGTTTTTACTGCTTCTAAATGCGTCAACGCGCCTTCAAAATCTCGCTCCTTGATTGAAATACTAATCAAATCCATCAAAAACGGGGCATAGTCTTTGGCCTTAGGCTCCTCTAGGAGCTCTAACAATATGGTTTTGGCGGTCCCTAAATCTTTTTTGCCCATGTGGACCCGAGCCAAATTGTGCTTGAGATCGATTCGTGTATTTCTGATGGCGACCTCGAATTTTTCATCTAATTTTTCGACATATCCGAGCTCGACAAGCTGTTCCATGGTCTGAGCGTCCGACAA
>WTIY01000097.1 GCA_011525065.1 Flavobacteriales bacterium | reverse complement strand
GATTTACAAAGTCGTTTGAAATCAAAAGGATTGCCTTGGGAGCGGGCAAAAGGTTTTGATGGCTCTGCCATGATTGGTCGTTTTGTGGACAAATCATCACTGGGAAACTTGGAAGAACTGGACTTTTCA
This sequence comes from Flavobacteriales bacterium, assembly GCA_011525065.1. Classification (GTDB taxonomy): domain Bacteria; phylum Bacteroidota; class Bacteroidia; order Flavobacteriales; family Flavobacteriaceae; genus BACL21. The sequence continues at coordinate 3,959 of WTIY01000097.1, read as the reverse complement.
TTGGATAAAAATGACGTCAAAGTTCAACAAGGAAACACCAGAGATATGCTTTGGAGCATCGATGAGTTGATTGAATATGTTTCAAAATATTTCACTTTGAAGATAGGAGACATTATCTTTACCGGGACGCCCTCTGGAGTTGGTCCCGTAGCAGCCGGAGACTCGCTAAAGGGTAAAATAAATAATCAGGAGTTTTTCTCCCTAAAAGTCAAGTAAATGAGTGTTTATTCGATTGAGAACTTAAAAGAGGTAATGGGGGATGACCCTGAGTTCATCGCTGTGGTGGTGCAAACTTTTCTCGATGAGATTCCACCGGATCTTGAAGGGCTTAAAGCTGCCGTGGCAGAGGGTGACCGCAAGCGTGCCTATGGTTTTGCCCATAAAATGAAACCCAATATTGAGATGTTTGGTGTGGATTTGATGAAAAACATACGCTCTATTGAAACTTGGTCCCGGTCTTCAAAGGATGTTGACGCCGTGCAGGGCCTTGTGGATGAGGTGGACCAGACCTTAAATGCTGTATTTACCGCCCTAAGGCAGGACTTTAATCTCTAAATGCAAGCAGAAATCATTACCATTGGAGACGAAATCCTTATTGGACAAATCGTCGATACCAACAGTACGTTCATTTGCCAAGAACTCAATAAAATCGGTATTGAAGTGCACCAAGTCACCTCGATTCACGACGACCGACAGCACATTTTAAAGGCACTGAATGAGGCCGCTAATCGGGTCCCTTTAATTTTGATTACTGGCGGGTTGGGTCCGACCAAAGACGACATCACCAAATCCTGTTTTTTGGAGTTTTTTCAAGACGAATTGATGCTCCACCGACCCACCAGAGAACACGTCGAGCATTTGTTCGCGACCTACATCCAAAAAGCCCCGTCAGATGAGAACTTGAACCAGGCACTGGTGCCTTCTCGCGCGACGGTTCTTCATAATCTTCACGGTACTGCCCCAGGTCTTTGGATGGAAAATGATCAGGCCGTCTTCATCGCCATGCCGGGGGTGCCTTTTGAGATGAAATATCTCATGCGCCAAGAAATTATACCGCGTTTAACCGATCATTTTGACCGACCCCATATTTATCACAAAACCTTAATGACCTACGGCATGGGAGAGAGTTCCATAGCAGACAGAATTGGGTCTTGGGCCGATCAACTTCCAGATTGGGTAAAGTTAGCCTACTTGCCATCCTATGGAAAAGTCCGTTTGCGTTTATCTGCCTCACATAAGGACCAATCGGTTTTGACGGAAACCATTGATGGGTTAATGGAAGCCCTCAGTGCTATGCTCAGTGATATTGCTGTGGGTTTTGAAGGGCTCACCACAATGGTAGCCCAAATCGGTGAATTACTCACAGAAAGAGGCCAAAGTATGGGTGTCGTGGAAAGTTGCACTGGAGGGGCCATTGCCCGTGAAATCACCCAGATTGCTGGGGTTTCAAAATTTTTTCGGGGCGGGATAATTCCGTATGCTACAGAATTAAAAACCAATTTATTACAAGTCAATCAAGCAGCCATTGACAAACATTCAACGGTGTCCCCTGAAATTGCCCAGTCATTGGCAGAATCAGGGCGAGTGACTTTAGGTGCAGATTTTATTGTGGCCACTACCGGTATTGCTGGCCCAAGTAAGGGAGAGGGCAGTGGTGCCGTTGGTCGAGTTTGTATTGCAGTAGCCGGCCCAAAAGGCACTTATGTAGAGGAATTTCACTTTGGCAAGGCTCGGGAGCGAATCATCCAAAAGACAGTAGATAAAGCCCTTGAATTGCTGCTCAAAGAAATTTCGAAAAACTAAAAATCATTTGTTGTGCGAGCAAATTAATTTTCCTAAATTTGCAGCCTGTTTAAAAAATTTAAAAGTTCAAGCGATGTCAAGAGTTTGTGAGCTTACCGGAAAAAAAGCCATGGTTGGAAACAACGTATCCCACGCCATGAATAAAACCAAGCGTAAATTCAACGCCAATTTGGTTAAAAAACGCTTTTACATTCCCGAAGAGGACAAGTGGATTACTTTAAAGGTATCGACGGCTGCCCTCAAGACCATTAACAAAAAGGGAATTTCGGCAGTCCTCAAAGAGGCACGTGAAAACGGTTTTCTGAATAAATAATTCGCCAAAAGCTTAATTCGAATCCATCATGGCAAAGAAAGGCAATAGAGTTCAAGTTATCCTGGAATGTACAGAGCACAAAGAAAGTGGTCTACCAGGAACTTCTCGATACATCACTACCAAGAATAAGAAAAACACTCCAGATCGCATGGAGTTAAAGAAATTCAACCCGATCTTGAAAAGAATGACGGTTCATAAAGAAATTAAATAAGACGCGTTATGGCAAAGAAATCAGTTGCATCATTACAGACCGGATCAAAGCGTTTGACCAAAGCCATCAAAATGGTGAAATCACCCAAAACAGGGGCTTATACTTTTGTGGAAGCGATTATGTCTCCCGATTTAGTCAATGATTGGATGAACAAACAATAACGCATACAAGACTGTATAGGCCACTTTTAGTGGCCTTTTTTTTTGCCTCAATAGCACTTGCAAAGTCGGTTAAACCCGCGTAATTTTAAAAGCCCAAATCAAATTTTGTCTTTGGGCATAAAACGAATTTTATGGGACTGTTCAAACAGCTATTCAATAAAGAGAAAAAAGCCAAGTTGGATGAGGGCCTGGTGGTGACCAAAAAATCTTTTTTTGACAAGCTATCCAAGGCCGTTGTCGGAAAGAGCAAGGTGGACGATGCTGTGCTCGATGAATTGGAGGAGGTTCTCATCGCAAGTGATGTTGGTGTCGCCACGACGCTAAAGATCATCGATCGCATTGAGACTCGTGTGGCCAAAGACAAATACTTGGGTACTGATGAGCTTCAATCCATACTGCGTGAAGAAATTGCTGGCTTGTTGTCTGAACAGGCTGAGGGGGAAGACTCGTGGAGTACTCTGGAAGTATCTTCTGAGGTAAAATTACCCTTCGTAATTATGGTCGTGGGAGTTAATGGGGTCGGTAAGACGACCACCATTGGTAAATTGGCGGCCCAATTCAAATCTCAGGGGTTGAAAGTGGTATTGGGTGCTGCCGATACTTTTCGTGCTGCAGCCATTGACCAATTACAAATTTGGGCTGATCGCACACAAACCGACATTGTCAAACAAAAAATGGGCAGTGATCCGGCGAGTGTGGCTTTTGAGACCCTGACCTATGCCAAACAGCAGCAGGCCGATGTGGTTTTAGTGGACACGGCAGGTCGGCTTCACAACAAGGTAAATTTGATGAACGAATTGTCAAAAATCAAGCGCGTTATGGATCGTGTGGTCGACAATGCACCGCATGAAGTCATGTTAGTGCTCGATGGTTCAACTGGGCAAAATGCCTTTGAACAGGCCAAACAATTCACTGCGGCTACTGAGGTTTCAGCGCTGACCATTACCAAACTGGATGGCACCGCTAAGGGTGGTGTTGTGATTGGGATCAGTGATCAGTTCAACATACCGGTGAGATATATCGGTGTGGGTGAAGGCATTGATGATTTACAGACATTTGACAAAAAGGAGTTTGTCGATTCATTTTTTAAACTTAATTAGGCCTTAGAGTTGAGATATTATGCGGACCAAAAGCAATAAAAAACACACCATTAATGTGGTGACTTTGGGGTGTTCAAAAAATGTTTACGACTCTGAAGTTTTGATGGGGCAACTCCGGGCAAACGACAAAGAAGTGGTTCACGAAAAAGATGGAGAAGTTGTCGTAATCAATACCTGCGGCTTTATCGACAATGCTAAGGAGGAGTCCGTAAACACCATTTTATCCTATGTTCAAAAGAAACAAGAAGGCTTGGTGGAGAAGGTTTTCGTGACCGGATGCTTATCTGAGCGATATAAGCCCGATTTAATCAAGGAAGTTCCAGATGTGGATCAGTACTTTGGGACCACTGAATTACCCAGTCTATTGGCGG
>WTIY01000216.1 GCA_011525065.1 Flavobacteriales bacterium | reverse complement strand
GATCAAGACAAAGAGATTATTGCCCTTTTAGAGGAATTTGTCACTCCGGCTGTGGCAGGCGATGGTGGTTACATCGCCTTTGACTCCTTTGATCAAAAAACTAAAACGGTTAGGGTATTGCTTCAAGGAGCCTGTAGCGGATGTCCATCATCCACCATTACTTTAAAAAACGGCATCGAATCATTACTCAAAGAAATGACTCAGGGTCGAGTGGCTCAGGTTGAGGCCATCAATGGGTAAACCACAATAAGCACGAATAGTTATAAATTTATCTCTCAAGACCTCCGATTCCGAAATTTTCGATTTTTTCGAAATTTTTAACACGACTTCCCGCTGGGGCTGCTTATATTCGCATTTCATTAAAAAATAGCATGAAAAAGATTACCGGGCTTTTATTTTTGTTGATGACCACTTTGGCCATTGCCCAGCCTTCAGGAACTGACATTACTTATTCCAATGTGCGCAGTGGCGATCGATTCGTCTCAGACGGAAATACCACAGGGACGCCATACCATCATGATCAATATCACAAGGGCTCAATTTATCTAAATAACACCCTGGCAGCCTCAAGCCTGTATCTGAAATACAACGCTTATCGCGATATATTTTTAGCCAGTATGGACCCCAATGCTTCTGATGATCAAGCTCAAGTCGTTACCAAAGCCAACGGCATGAAAATCTTGGTCAATAACGAAGAATTTATCGCTTTACCAAGCGTTGACAATCGCTATGACATCCAGCATTATCAAGTTGTGGTACGTGGAAATAAAATGACGCTGTTGAAAAAAATTGGCAAGCTTTTTAAAGAAGGTTCACGAGCCACCACGCATTTAACTCGTGACGTTCCATCAACCTACTCGGACCGTTTCGATTTTTATTTGCGTGATGAGGCAGGAGATTTTATTAAAGTCCCATCCTCGACCAAAAAGGTATTGGATTTGTTTCCAAAGGATCGTAAAGCACTGGCTTCAGCCGTCAAAAAGTATCGCTTAAACCTCAAGAAGGAAATCGATCTTATTCGATTTATCGGTTATTACAACCGAATGTAAGTGCACATCACTGCCCTAAGAAGTTTTATTTGAGCCCGTGAAAATCCTTCAGGTAATAGGGTTCAAAATAAGCCACATCCTCAAAATTTTTCGCCACAAAAGCGCTGTGGGCCAACTCACCCATAAATCGTGCGCTGGGTAAAACACCTGGAGAGAAATTCGCGTTTTTATGCTCACATTGGGCTCGCCATTTGTCCACACCATTACCGATAAAAGTCACCGCTCCTTTTTTTAGCCAGACAGAAAAAGATTCTTCGTTGAGTATTTCTGCAAAAGCTGGCTGAATTAATGCCCTCCCTTGATTGAGCACCGCCGCATAAACCTCCATTCTTCGCGCATCAATCATGGGGATGACAAAAGGCGTTTTATTAACGCTCATTTGCCCTAAAATACTAAGGGTTTCAATGGCAATTAACGGAATGGATAATGCGTAACATAAGCCCTTTGCTGCAGAGACCCCAATACGCAATCCCGTGTAAGAACCTGGGCCTTTACTCACCGCAATGGCGTCCAAAGTCTGGAGCTCAACCCCTGCCATAGCCATGACTTCTTCAATAAACTCATGCAGTTGTTCGTTATGACTGTAACCTTCTGTGGCGTTTTCTTTATACGAGAGGCATTGGCCCTGATCAAATAAGGCCACTGAACAATTGGTTGTGGCAGTTTCTAGACAAAGGATCATGGGTGCATCTTACTCGGTATCGCTTTGGTCCTGTTTGACCGTGACGCGATCTCCTGGATCCAACAACTTAGTCACCGTATTGTATGGTCCTGTAATAACTTGATCTCCCTCCTTAAGGCCAGAGGTGATTTCAATACGACTATCGTCTTGAATGCCCGTCTGAATCACTCGCAAGGCAGCCTTTTGATCATTCATGACAAAAACGCACTCGTATCTTTCGGCATCTGGTTCTAACTGCGGTAACGCAGACCCTGGCTTGCGTGGCATGGTATCGGTTTTTATCACTACAGCACTGATTGGGATGGCCACGACATTTCCTCGTCGTTCGGTTTGAATGTCTACAGTGGCGGTCATTCCCGGACGAAAAGGAGCATAGTGCTCAGGCTTTCCCTCCATCAAATCACGATAAGAATCTGGCAAGATGCGTACCTTAACCTTAAAATTTGTCACCTGATCCACAGAAAGAGTAGACTCCGCAGAATTTGCAATCTCAGTAACCAGTCCCTGAAAACTTCGCTTTAAGTAGGCGTCAACCTCGACTAGAGTAGTGTCTCCTATAGACACCTTTACGATGTCATTTTCATTGACGTCTACCTCGACCTCCATGTTGGATAAATCGGCCACACGAACAATTTCAGTTCCAGCCATTTGAGCTGTCCCAACCACGCGTTCACCGAGTTCTACTGAGAGCTTTGATACCGTCCCGGCCATCGGCGCGAAAATAGAAGTCCGGCTCAAATTGTCCTGTCCTTGCTGTACGTTAGAGCGTGCACTTTCGACTGAATAAAAAGCAGAATTTTTTGTGGCTTCAGCCATTTCATAATCCGCTACAGTGCGATCCCACTCGCTTTTAGAAATTACCCCTTTTTCGAATAAGGTCTTATTTCGATTGTAATTCAATTCGGCGTTGCGCAATGACGCCTCGGCCTGAGCCAGGCCTGCCTTCGCGTTTTGCAACCCCGCTTCAGCCTGTCGTAAAGCCGATTGAATTAAGTCGGGATTAATCCGGACTAACAGATCGCCCTTGGCGACTTGATCTCCTTCACTAATCGGCAACTCAATGATTTCGCCAGAGACTTCAGAAGAGAGCATGACCTCTATCTCCGGTTGAATTTTACCTGTTGCGGCAACCGTCTGAGTCAGGTCACGCAGTACTACAGCCTCCACATCAACTTCCCTCAAGTTCTCATCTTTACCAAATAGTTTCTTGCCTGTCACTAAGGCGATGATCAGTACCACGATCGCTACAGCGATCCAAAGACGTTTTTTTGAGGTCATAACTAAAATTTTAACTCCGAAACGGGCACACCAAAATACAACTCTAAAACTTTCAATTTAAAAATATAGTCGTATTTCGCTCGATTTACATCGATTACTGCGTTGTCATAACGGGTTTTGGATTGACTAAAATCAAAGGCGTTGATCAGCCCAACGTCATAGCGTTGTTGGGCATATTCATAGGCCAATTGCTGAGAATTCTTTGCTTTTACGGCAGCATCATACGACTTTAGGGCGCCCTTAGCATCTACAAAGGCTTGATAAACCGTAGTTTCTAAATCCATTTTGGCCTGTTCCAAAAGCAGTTCTCTGCGCATCAAATTCAATTTACTCCGTTTGACGTTATTGCGTGTGGCGTTGCCGTTAAAAATTGGAATATTCATTTGCACCCCATAAGATACCCCGTCATTGAGGTAAAGCTGCTCCTCGAAGGGTCTTGCTGCTACTTCTTGATATCCAATGATATTCGGAGCAAATCCGTATACCGCTGCACCACTACCATCGACAAAACCAATCGGATCTGTGGTCGCTATAATTGGATTATCAGGATCGATTAAAGTATTCACTCCACTAAATCGATCTGATTCACGGGTGTTGTAATTCAAATACGCCCCCAGGGTTGGCATGTAGGCACTTCGAGCGATTTGAAAATCTTTTTCGGCCAAAGCCACATTGGTCTCGGCAATCAAAACCTCTTTGCGATATTCCCGGGCCGCGGCGACGAGTTCTTGAGGCCCTTTCTCTAGGATTTCAGTCCCAAGGATTTCATACCCTTGATCCACGATATCAAAATCATCATAATCTCTTATCTGTAACAACTGAGCCAAGCTGATCAAGGATAAGGTAACGCCGTTTTCAGCGGTAACAATATTTTGCTTTTCGGTAGCATCAGCAGCTTGTATCTCGAGTAAATCTCCTTCAGGCAAGACCCCGGCATCGACTAATTCTTGCGTTCGCTCTATTTGTCCGACCGTTACAGCATTCTGGGCTTTTAACACTGAGACGTTGGCCTTATTGGTCAACACTTGTAAAAAAGCATTGGCCACAAAAAGCGCAATGTCATCTTGCATCTTTTCTAAGCCGTATTGGGCCGCCAAAGCATTGATCTTCGATCGTTGCAAGCTCCTTAGA
>WTIY01000094.1 GCA_011525065.1 Flavobacteriales bacterium | reverse complement strand
ATGTTGAATCCCCCGCGCCAGCGTCCATTAAAATCCGACATGGCAATTTCCTCACTTTGGTAGTAACCCGAGATGTCAACAGCAAATGAGCTGGCTGCTGAGGCATCTTCAGTCGAGGCCTGAATTCTTAAATCTGAACGCAAATAACGTCCTGTAACCGCCATTGAAAAGCGATCGCTCAGACGCAGTGCATAGGTCATGTCAAAAGTGAATTCGTTCGGACTTTGAATCAATGGTTCTTGATCAAATGTATCTCTGAGCTCAATTTCACCTAAACTAAAATACCTGAAACTCCCAGCAAAAGCACTACGCTCATTAATGCGGTTAAAATAGGTTAAGTTCCCTAAAAAGATGTCGTTGACCAAACTGCTCAAATACGGAGTATAAGTAACTCCGAAGCCAGATTGATTAATTGAAAAGGCGTATTTAGATGGATTCCATTGCTGTGAAAAGGCATCTGCTGAAGTGGCCACACCAATATCTCCCATACCACCAGCTCTAGCATCAGCAGCAATCAGTAAAAAAGGAACCCCTGTTGTAATGGGTTGCGGTGGAATTTCATTTTGTGCAAACACATTTTCAGCCAACAAAAGCATTGAAAATAGTAATAACAATACGTTCTTCATATCGGTTAAATTTTGACAAATATACTTTTTTAATTATTTATAAAATGACCAGTTTTTCGTATTTCTCAGCCATTTTACCGCTCAGTGAAGACCTCACGGTGATTTTATAGACATAAACGCCTTTGCCGATTTTGTCCCCAAAATCATCACGACCATCCCAAATAATGTCTCTGGACAGATAGCCTTCTGTCATTATGGTTTGATGATGATTCCACACCAACTTTCCAGATACAGAAAAAACCTGAACTACAACGTCCAAGGGTTCAAATGGTCGATTGTGATTGAACCAAAACTCCGTGTAGTCCACAAAGGGATTAGGATAATTCAAGGCCCGAGAGATTTTAATGGCATCTCCGCCACTGACGATAAAATCGATGGTGGATACAGAAAAATTATTATAGGTATCCCAGGCTTTAACTTGCAGGCTGTGCGGTCCGTCGGACAAATCTCTCAACTTGAACTGAACCTTCCCGTTTGAAAAATCATCGACATTGGCTTGATAATATTCGTTGAGCACATAAGGATTGGCCGAGTCCCCGTCCAATATGGCAATCAAGTCATGACCGATACCTCCCGTGGTATTAAGGCCGCTGTCGTCGCTGAGATTGACCAATAAAATCGGATTGTCATTTGTCGTTCCTCCAGAAATGAAGCTCTCGTCATTCATATAGAGTTCAATTTCAGGGCCGACATTATCCTGAGGAGCGTTCTCATTTAACCCGCCGACCATCAAACTCAAATCATGCCCTGTTTGATCCTCAAATTGACCATTTCTTTTAGCATAAAAACTGACTTTACCAGGGCCGATTGGAACTTGAATATCCCGTGGCACGATGAATTCAAAATCAAAAGTTCCTTGGTTTACTGTGGCTTGACCATTGAACAAAACCTCTCCTAAGGTTTTGAAATCCATGAGTAAGAGATTCGTTGTATTGCCGTCCCCATCGTAGTCCGTACCATTATCCCGCACGCCGTCGTTACCCAAAGTCGTCCGCTCTAAATCCTTGTCAAAGATCTTAGCCTCCAATATACCGTTGTAATTGGGCATGGCATTGCCTAGCGGGTCTAAAACTACCCCGCTGAGCTTGATGCGACTAAGTGCCTTTAAGGTGTCGTTTACAATGCCTAAAGGGGTGTCGTTTATGGCAGTCAAACGAATTTGTTTTTTTGGAAAAGCCAAATGCATGGCGGGATCGCCAACATAAAAAATAACCCTTTTGTTATTTGACCCAATTAAATTTTTAGTCAAACGCAAGGCTTCGGCTGGCGCCGGTGGCACATCCAATCCAAAACCAAATAAGTACTCCGACAGCAAGGTGTTAAAATCCACCCCCAACGTGACACTCACAGAACGCGTTGTGGTGATCAGGGATCCTGCTCCACCTTGCTCGTTCCAAAAAGTCAACTCACCTGCTGTAATTCGCAGCGGGTTGTCAAACTTTGAAAATTCACAAGTTACCGTAACAAAGCACGGATATCGGTCGTCGTTTCGCAGTTCTTGGGCAGTTTCTTTAGTGTAGATAAACTCTTTGGCCAAACCGTCTTCACCCCCATGCCCAAAATAATTGACCACTAACGCCCCAACCTCGATGGCATTTTCAATGGCTTCTCTAGCCTCAGGATAGCGATTCCCTCCCGCCGAAGTTTCTTGTTGAAATGCGTCCGTGTGTATTTTTTTAACGTTGATGAAAGGCTTTTCAAACGTAACCCGATCGGCGATAGAATCCAGAGTAACTTCAAGTGCTCTGTATTCCCATCCAATGTCGACATCATCTGAAATGATCACAAAGTTGTTGCGCCATTGACCATAAGAAGCTTCGTCGTTGTATGAAGTGATTTTGGACACAATTCTCTGGGCTTGAGCGGGATCGTCAACTAAAATTCGACCAACCGCTACATCCAAAGAGTGGGCTGATGACATGGTCCCTTCATCGGGGTCCATCATGCCGAAAAAATCATCTGACATGAATGAATTAAAGGTGTCCACACTGGACAGCGTATGATAGGTAGGAACCATGTTGTTATTGCCCGAGAGACGGTCTTTAAAATCCACAGACGTATCGCCAAACAAACACAAATATTTTACTCGGGTCAAAGGGCTGCTCGCATTGTCATAAACATAACGCACTAAATTTCTTATGGCGCCTATGTCCTGTTTTCCAGAGCTGAATTCCGTGTAAATATCTTCCGTGGTCACAACCCTTACACTGAGATTCGATCGCATGCGATGATGCGCCGCCAATTGCTCTGCCGCTGGTCGCAATATACCAGGGGTAACAATCAGGTAATCGATATCTTTAAACCCTCCAGGGCCCTTAAATAAGGTACCTTTGAGGTTTTGATTGACCACTTGATAATTGGCCGGTCGAATGGGCTGACGGTAATCCCCACTGCTGATGGCCAGATAGGTTGTGGTGGTGCCTAATTCCGTCTTGAAGGATAGGTTTTCACCTTGCGATTCATTGCGCTTCAGACTGATGTTGTAAGGATCATGAATGGCCCATACCTCCTCTATATTCTGAGCTTGTGAAATTTGGTATAATCCAATCCCTGATGCCGTGGCGGCAGATTCATTGTAAAACCCAAAAGTACTCCCATTGGCGCGCAAGGGCATGGTTGCGGTGACCTGAACGTAATCTAAATAACCGATGCTGGAAGGGTTGCCCGAGTTGTTGTAATTCATGGCCACATTGATCGCCTCACCGGATAATTGGAATTCCTGAATAAAGGAGTCAACACTTAAAAGGGTGGGGTCGTTAATTGGGTTAAACGTCAAAGGATCGACTGAGGTTCCATTAACCGTCACTTGTAGGCTCGTAGGGACCTCCGAGGCGGCGGCAGCCCTAACTTTAACTTTGACCGGTTGGGACACAACCCGGCCGGGAAAGTCAAAAATATATTCTTGTTGGTTTTCAATGTCAAAACGGTTACCAAACCAGCGACGTCCCACCTTGGCCGGAGAATACTGATCCGACTCGTGATACTTCAAAATCTGGTATTGGTCAATCACCAGATCTGCTGAACCGCTGGGTTCCATCATAGGACTGATGCGCAAACCGGGGCCTCCACCACTGGTAATGAAGTAAAAAGCGGACTCTGCATAGGGGTTAAAATGACTGTCATTTTCAGCATCAAAGCCCATTGTCCCTTGCCCATAAAACAGGATGTAATCTCCAGAATCAAAACTCCCGTCTTCTCCACCGACCACTTTGATGGGTACCTCTGGTAGGTCAAAATGAACATTTTCCTCGTTGCGCAGCGGCAGGGGTTTTCCACCATGACCAAAGATTTTGATCGTGGTAGGATCAATTTGGCCCAAATTCATTCCTAAACCATTTAAAAAGGATCGGTCCAAACGATAGACTCCTGTTTGATCAACTTCGAATTTAAACCACTCTCCTTGAGCTAAGACAGAATTGATAATCCCTGAAGATCTTTGCGATAAAGGCTTTGGCCCATATTCGTATTCTAGATCAAAGGATTGAATCTTCTGAAGTTTTCCATTGACTCGGATAAA
>WTIY01000023.1 GCA_011525065.1 Flavobacteriales bacterium | reverse complement strand
GTCTTGAGCCCTATTGGGATCATATTCGTCCTTTGGTCATCGACAGTTTAAATGTTTACACGCCTCGACCATTGCCAACATACAGTACTGATCCCAACTCTGATTTCTATGCCATGGTTCATGAAGTGTATGCAGAATCACGTGATGACGAAAAGGAAAAAATTGCCTGGTTTTGGGATTGTAACCCTGTGCTGACCATCCATCAAGGTCATATGATTCAGACCATACACAAATACAGCCCTCCAGGACATTGGCTCAACATCGTGACTCAAGTCACCGAGCAAAATGACTCAGATTACAAACAAGCTACAAAGGCCTACACCCTTGTAGCCGCGGGCATGTTTGACGCCATTATTGCCGTTTGGCATTACAAATACAAAACAGATTTAGTCCGGCCCATTACTTATATTAATGAATATATTGACCCGTACTGGGAACCCATTCTTCAGACCCCGCCATTTCCTGAGTACACCAGTGGTCATAGTGCAACTTCAGGAGCTGCTGCCAGAGTGCTGAGCTCAATCTATGGAGAAGACGCCGGATTTCACGATACAACCCAACTGCGTTTTGGCCTTGAAGAACGCAGCTTCAAAACCTTTGTTGAGGCAGCTGAGCAAGTTAATTTGAGTCGTTTTTACGGAGGAATACACTATCGTCAAGGGGTTGAGGAAGGCGGAAAACAGGGCGATAAAATTGGGCGTATTATTGTTGATAAGCTATTCGATTGAGTCTATGAGCCTACAGAAAAGATCATTTATATTATTGTTATCGTCTCTATGGTTATCGTGTAATACGAATAAAACCATTGATCAGGAAAATACTCAAACTGAGTCTGAACTTTTTGAGTTTTTAGATCCCCAAAAAACCAATATCGATTTCGTCAATCAAGTCAATGAAACCGAACAATTCAATTTTTTATTATACGAGTACCTTTATAATGGTGCAGGGGTTGCTGTTGGGGACATCAATAACGATGGCCTTCAAGATATTTATTTCTCAGGAAATACGACTGAAAATCGATTGTATCTAAATCAAGGGGATTTTGTTTTTACGGACATCACCGCCTCATCGGGCACTGGTGGGGGCAGAGGCTTTAAAACTGGAGTAACTATGGTCGATGTCAATGACGATGGACTATTAGACATTTATGTCTGTAAATCAGCACTTGCCAGCCCTGAATTAAGGGCCAATATTTTGTATGTAAATCAAGGGGACCTTACCTTTAAAGAAATGGCCTCTGAATATGGCATTGCTGACATGAGTTACAGTACTCAGGCCTATTTTTTCGATTCGGATTTAGATGGAGACCTCGATATGTACTTATTAAACCATCCTGGGAATCATAAAGAATCCAATAAAATCAATCTCGAAATGGATGAATCAGGAAACTTGGTCAAAACCTTTCCTGAAAATCTAGAATTCCAGACAGATCAATTTTATGAAAACTTGGGGTCTCGATTCATCAATCGAAGTGAACAGGCTAATGTCTTGAATTATTCTTTTGGGCTCAGCGCTTCCATCGGAGATTTTAATCAAGATGGTTTAAATGATATTTATGTATGTAATGACTATATCGGCTCTGATGAATTACTCATAAATCAGGGCAATAATACGTTTATTGATGAGCGGGAAAAATACTTTCCACATACCTCTTTTTCCTCTATGGGATCAGATTTGGCCGATTTGAATAACGATGGCCTTATGGACTTGATGACCTTAGACATGTCTCCTAAGGACAATTATCGCCGTAAAATGATGAACATGGCTCAGAATTACGATAAATATGAGAAATTATTGACGTATGATTTCGGGGCTCAATTTCCAATGAATAACCTTCACGTCAACAGAGGTAATGGTAAATTCTCAGACTTGTCTTTTATTGATCTTGTGGCGCAAACGGAATGGAGTTGGAGCGTGCTGTTGGCCGATTTTGATAATGATGGACTCAAGGACATTCATGTGACCAATGGCTATTTGAGAGACATCACCAATAATGATTATCGTCAGTATGAATTCGATCGTCTTCAAAGAGACCTGAAAAAAAACGAATTAACCCTTTTAAAATGGATTGAGCTAATCCCAACTAACCCTGTAAAAGCATTTCTTTTTAAAAATTCAGGAGGACTGAGATTTGAGGATTATTCAGACCATTGGAACAGTGGGGATGATTCATTTTCTAGTGGTTCAGCCTATGGTGATCTCAATAATGATGGATATTTAGACTTGGTTGTGAGCAATCTCAATGAACCTGCTTTTATTATGAAGAATTTGGGGTCCCAAACTGAAAATCATTGGATTTCTTTGAATATCCTATCTGAAAAAGGCAATAATCACATTGGAACAAAGGCCACTTTAACGTTAAGCGATGATACTCAAATGACAGAGATATTCAATCCAACACGTGGTTTTTTATCATCTTCCCAGCACCGACTTCATTTTGGACTAGGTCCTGATCGAAGCCCAAAATCTCTGGAAATCACTTGGCCGGATCAAAGCAAGCAAACCTGGACAGAGCTCCCTATGGACACCATTTTTACGGTGGCCAAAAGCCTACAAAAGGCGGATCTTGACACAAATTCAAAGGAACCGTTAGCTGAAAAAACTGCGCCCCTTTTTCGTGAGCAAAACAGTCTTTTGAACCCGAGCTTTAAACACGAAGAAAATCCATTCATCGATTTTAAAGGACAGCTATTACTGCACAAAAAATTAAGTGAGCAAGGTCCGGCGCTTGCCATAGGCGATGTAAACTCAGATGGATTAGACGATATCTTTATTGGTGGTGCAGCGAGCTTTTCAGGCAAATTAATGCTCCAAAGTAACAGTGGGCGGTGGATTGAAACCAATCTGCCTTTCAGCAAAGATGCCCCCAGTGAGGATGTCGATGCATTGTTTTTTGACGCTGATAAAGACGGGGATTTGGATCTCTATGTGGTCAGTGGCGGTAATGAATTTCCTGCGGGTGATGCCCGTTATAAGGACCGACTATACCTCAATGACGGCCGCGGAGGTTTCGCCCTTGATTTAAATGCCCTACCTAATGACTATAACTCAGGAGGAGTGGTGGTTCCATTTGACCATGATAACGATGGATTAACCGATCTATTTGTGGGGAGTTATGTCACTCCAGGACAATACCCAGTGACCCCAAAAAGTGTCATGCTACACAACAATGGAGGAAGGTTTGAAAACGTGACTTCAACCTGGTCTGTGGGACTCGAATCCTTAGGGATGATCAATGACGCAACTTTTGACGATTTAAATGGTGATCAGGTGCCTGAACTTATCCTTTCGGGTGAATGGTTGCCCATCACTATTTTTTCAAAACAGGAGAATAAATGGGTCAATCAAACCAAAGCTTATGGTCTAGACCAAACCACGGGTTGGTGGCATTCTGTTAGTGCGGTTGATGTGAATGGTGATGGTCTCGTGGACATTATTGGTGGTAATCTTGGTCTGAACTCAATCTTTAAGGCCTCAAAAGAAGAACCCACTACGCTTTATTTCAAGGACTTTGACAACAATTCAAGTATGGATCCTATCTTGTGCACCTATGTCGATGGGGTCAGCTATCCCATTTTAAATCGAGATCGTCTGCTGAATCATATGGTCATGCTCAAAAAGCGATTCACGAGATATGCGCCTTATGCACGGGCCACCATAGAGGATATTTTCACTAAAGAAGAGCTCAAAGATGCGGATTACCTCCAGGCGACAACCTTTGAGCACACCCTTTATCTCAATAATGGCCAAGGTGGTTTTACATCCATGACGCTGCCTTTTGAAACCCAGTGGTCGGTCTTAAATTCTGTGATCCCATGGGAGTTTGACAATGGGCAAAAAGCCCTGGTATTGGCTGGTAATTATTACGGGACGGATGCCGAATTCGGGCGGTATGACGCCTCAATTGGGTCTGTTCTCAAATGGGATAATGGCAAGCTTGAGACGATTTCGGCCTCAACCTCTGGCCTGATTTTGGATCGCAATGTCAGACATTTGAAACACTTAGATAAAGGACTTAATCCTAAAATTCTAGTGGTCCGCAATAACGATGAATTCAGTCTTTACGGTCCAAGTAATTCTAGATAACCCCGTTTAGAAAAACATAGCTCCCGTTTTTAGGGTCATTACCCCTGTCGCTTAACAGA
>WTIY01000261.1:1179-4148 GCA_011525065.1 Flavobacteriales bacterium | reverse complement strand
ATGGTAAACTCATCGATAATTATCCGGAAGAGGCCCAGGATTTTATCTATTATCGAGCGGCTCAATCCTATAAATCTTCTGGTAATTTGCAGCGTTCGGCTGAATTAATGCAGCGATTTAGTGCCTTTGAAAATGCCATGACTTATTTGGGTGAGTCTGAACTGACCGTGGCTCTGTTTGAGGTTGAACTCAGAGAGATCAGTGGTATTAATTCGGATTACTCAGATTTTGGACCATCCTATTTGGATCAATCCATTGTATTTAGTTCGACTAGGCCAGAGGGGGATGAGGATAAAATCCACGATTGGACCAACCAACCTTTTTCAAAATTATATCAGGCCAACCTCACTGAGGAAGGTTCCGTAATGGATGTTCAAGCCTTAAGAGGTGCTTTCGAGCCTTCGGGATATCAGTCTACTGCGGTATTTACCAAAGATGGGAATACCGTGTATTTCACTCAAAGTCAATCCTTGACTAAGGATCAGGCTGAAACTGACCCAACCATGCGACTGAAGATCGTCCGTGCTCAGCGTATGGAAAATAATGAATGGGGTAATTTCATGGATTTACCCATCAATGATGTAAACTATTCTTCGGCTCATCCAGCACTAAGTGCAAACGAGGATCGACTTTATTTTGTCTCTGATCGCCCGGGTGGTTTTGGGGCTTCTGACCTGTGGTATGCTGTCATTTTGGGAGACAGTATAGCAGGCAGTCCGGTTAACCTCGGACCTGAGGTTAATACGGCCGGGCGGGAGACTTTTCCTTTTATCGATCAAGACCAAATGCTGTACTTTGCCACAGACGCTCAGGCGGGTATGGGTGGATTAGACATTTATTCTCTTAATCTCAGTGACGATGGCGGTCAAATCAATCACCTGCCAGAGCCCATTAATGGCCCTATGGATGATTTTGGATTGGCTTATGACACAGAACTTCGTAAAGGGGTGTTTACTTCAAATCGCGGGGCTGAGGACAGTCAAGGGGACGAAATTTTCGGGTTTAAGGCAGTGTGTCAAATACTCATTGACGGTCGTGTCATTGACCTAGAAACACTAGAAGGCATTCCCGGTGCGCAAGTTAAAATCTATGACGCTGAAAATCAGATTTATAATGAATTTATTGTCGGTGAAGACGCTCAATTTAACTTTGACTTTAAGTGCGGGCAAGAGGTCCGAATGGTGGCTGCTGCACCAGGCTATACTCCTAACGAGATCGTCATTCAGACTCCAGAAATCAGTGCCACCCAGAGCGTGAGTATTCCACTAGAGTTTACGGACCTATGTCGACCCAATGATCTTGGGTGTAAGCTCAATCTTCAACCGATTTATTTTGACTTCGATCGTTATGAAATTAGAAAAGATGCCGAAGTTGAGTTGGCCAAAATCCTTGTCGCCATGGAAGATCATCCAGAATTGGTGATTCATATTGAATCCCATACTGACCAGCGAGGATCGGATGAATATAATGAGGTCCTTTCTGATAAAAGAGCAGCTTCTACAAGAGCATGGCTCATCGAGCACGGTGTTGCTCCAGAACGCCTTACGGCTGAGGGCTATGGAGAAGCTCAGCCCTTGATTGACTGTGCAGTGGTCCAATGCAGTGAGGCTGACCATCAACTCAATAGACGATCTGTCTTTTTGGTTCAGGACTAATACTGAGAATTTGATCTCTATTTGGGCCGATCTATGCGAGTGCGCTGGCCTTATCACGACTGAATTTTGCCTCAAGCAGCATGTTGATTGATTAAATTTCAATGTTTGTTCTTTTTGTCTGCCCAAAGGTATTGGGCCATTTTGTACCTTTGATACAATTTATGATGCAAACCGAACAGGTCATATTGGTCGATCAAAACGACGCGCCGCTAGGCACCATGGAAAAAATGGAAGCTCATGAAAAAGGGGTGCTTCATAGAGCCTTCTCGGTTTTTGTTTTTAATGAGAAAAACGAGCTGATGTTGCAACAACGGGCTTGGCACAAATATCATTCGCCAGGCTTGTGGACCAACACTTGCTGCAGTCACCAGCGCATGGGGGAAGATTCTGTGAGCGCTGGCAGAAGAAGACTTCGGGAGGAAATGGGATTTGAGGTCCCACTTGAATTTAAAGTGTCATTCATTTATAAAGCGCCATTTGACAATGGTCTAACCGAACACGAGTTAGATCATGTATTGGTAGGGCATTTTGAAGGCGAGCCAAAAATTAATTCAGAAGAAGTGGCTTCTTGGAAATGGATGCCTATGGATGAATTAATTCAGGACATGGCCGAGCACCCGGATCAGTATACGGTTTGGTTCAAAATTATTTTCGATAAATACTGTGAACACTTGGGATTATGAGTACTACCCTTTATAGAAAAGCACATTTCAATGCAGCGCACAGGCTGTATCACCCTGAGTGGAGTGATGAAAAGAACGCTGCCGTTTTTGGTAAGTGCAGCAATCCCAATTACCACGGACACAACTATGAATTGGAGGTAGGCATTACTGGTCCAATTGATCCAGTGACGGGCATGGTGATGGATGTAGCGATTTTAAAGTCACTCATTAAAGAAGAAGTAGAAGATCCTTTTGATCATAAAAATCTCAACCTAGAAGTCTCAGAGTTCAAAACTTTGATCCCTACCGTCGAAAACATCGCCAAAGTCATTTGGGAAAAGCTTAGAGCACGAATCGATACTAATTATGGGATCATCGTCAAACTGTATGAAACCCCGAGAAATTTTGTGGTGCATCAGGGATGATACTTGGGTCAATCAAAGTTCATGTCCAAAGCCATTAAATTTCAGTTAAGCATATCGCTAAATCAGGAAGATGAGTAAAGCACTCAGTTTTATTAAATTTCAACCTCAACAATTTACCAAGGTCTGGGGTGGAGAAAAACTGCATAAATTTTACGGTAAACCTATTGGGAGTCAAATAGGGGAAAGTTGGGAAATATCCGGAGTCAAGGGTAAGGTCTCTGAGCTTC
>WTIY01000261.1:0-1079 GCA_011525065.1 Flavobacteriales bacterium | reverse complement strand
CAAATAGGGGAAAGTTGGGAAATATCCGGAGTCAAGGGTAAGGTCTCTGAGCTTCAAGCAGGCTTTGGTCAAGCCCATAATCTCACTGAACTCATTGCCGCTTGCGGCGCTGATTTGTTGGGAGCACGGGTTTACAATAAATTTCATGGTGAATTTCCATTGCTCTTTAAGTTCATCGATGCTAAGCAAGATTTATCCGTTCAACTTCATCCCGATGACACCATAGCTCAGGCCCAACACGGGAGTTTTGGTAAAACTGAAATGTGGTATGTTCTCCAAGCGGACCCTGGAGCGCGTTTGGTCATTGGTTTTAAGCCAGGGGTTGATCATCAGGCCTATCAAAGGGCTTTATCAGAGGGTCGAATCACGGATATTCTCAATGAAGTGCCCGTACAAGCAGGGGATGCATTTTTCATCGCACCAGGATTGGTTCATGCCATAGGAGGAGGCGTAGTTTTGGCAGAAATTCAACAAACCTCTGACATAACTTATCGCATTTATGATTGGGATCGACCGGATGTCAATGGTGCCATGCGTGAACTTCATCTTGAAGAAGCTGCGCGCGCTTTGGTCTTTCACGACATGGATCAGGTGGATTGCCGTCCAGAGCGACGCATCGATAATGCGCCCAACCTGATCTATGCTTCCGATTATTTTCAAACCACGCTTTGGCCCATTAATGCTTCGGTTAGCATGAACACGGATCCCGCAGAATCCTTTATGGTTCTAATGTGTGTTTTTGGCAGTGCGTATCTCATTGCGGCAGGTCAACCAGCGTTGCGTCTGGAGTGTGGTGAAACAGCCATGGTTCCGGCATCGATGGGGGAGTTTACGGTGAAATCTTCGGGTGCGGAGATTTTAGAAGTTATTGTCCCTTAAGGACCTAAAAAACATTATTTTTGCTCAAAATTTCTAATCATGTCAAGCAAAAGAGACTTAAAAAAAGACATTAATTACGTTTTAGGAGACATTATTGAGGCCGTTTATATTTGGGAAATGACCAACCCAGACAAAGGAACTGAAGCTTCCGAAAAAATCATCGATCAGGCCATTGAGGTGTTTGATGATCTGATCCAGAA
>WTIY01000129.1 GCA_011525065.1 Flavobacteriales bacterium | reverse complement strand
GCGTCAGATGTGTATAAGAGACAGATAGATAAATGTTAGTAAGTGAGTAAAACAGTTAAAAAATAGTAAGGAAAGTGACTGTGAAGATCAATTTTTTAACAACAAAATTTCATAATTTTGACCAAAAAATTAGGGGCGCTTTATGAATACAGATTCTTTTGCAAATCGTCATATTGGACCACGTGAGGGAGACGTCCAAGCGATGTTAAAAATTATAGGTGCGGATTCTGTTCAGCAACTTATTGAAGAGACCGTTCCCAAGGACATCCTTTTGAAAGAACGCTTGAATTTAGCCCCAGCCATGAGCGAGCACGAATTTCTAAGTCACATTCAAGCGCTCGGAGCAAAGAATAAAACGTTCAAAACCTATATTGGACTGGGTTATCACAACAGTCATACCCCATCAGTCATTAAACGGAATATCCTGGAAAACCCCGGGTGGTATACCGCTTACACCCCCTATCAAGCGGAAATAGCTCAGGGAAGACTGGAAGCGCTTTTGAATTATCAAACCCTAATCTGTGAACTCACTGGCATGGAACTGGCCAATGCTTCACTATTGGATGAATCGACTGCCGCAGCCGAGGCCATGACCTTACTGTTTGCCGTAAGATCAAGAGACCAAAAAAAGAATGATGTCAAAGCGTTCTTTGTGAGCGATCAAGTTCTGCCGCAAACTCTGTCGCTGCTGGAAACAAGGGCGACTCCATTGGGCATCAAACTCCAGCTTGGGCCTGCAGAAGAGTTCGAATTTGGTTCAGATTTTTTTGGTGCCTTGCTTCAGTACCCCGGCAAGGAGGGCCAGATTAGTGATTTGAAACCTTTCATCGATCAGGCTCATGCCGCCGAAATAAAAGTGGCCGTTGCTGCAGATCTTTTGGCATTGGTGCTCTTACAGTCCCCCGGATCATGTGGCGCTGACGTTGTGGTCGGCACCTCCCAAAGATTTGGGATTCCATTGGGCTATGGTGGACCCCATGCAGGTTATTTTTCAACTCGAGAGGCCTTCAAAAGAAACATTCCTGGACGCATCATTGGATTGACCAAAGACATGGACGATAATCCAGCCTTAAGAATGGCCTTGCAAACGCGGGAGCAGCACATAAAAAGAGACAAAGCAACCTCTAATATTTGTACTGCCCAAGTTCTTTTAGCCGTTATGGCAGGTATGTATGCCGTTTATCACGGACCAGAAGGGTTACGATATATCGCCAATAAAGTCCACCAAAACACCCTGACCCTGGCTGATGGCCTTGTGCAAAAGGGTTATCGACTCATTCATAACGACTTTTTTGACACCATAACCATTGCTGTAGACCGAAATAAAATTGAACCCTTGGCATTGGCCCAGCACATCAATTTTTATTATCCAACTGCCCATCAAGTCAGCATTTCAATTAATGAAACCACCAGCGCCAAAGATATTGAGCAGATCCTGAGTCTCTTTGAGCTGAACGATGATCAAGAAACAATGCAGTCAGTGCGTTTGGACGAATTTGGAATTGGCAAAAATCAAAGACGTTCTGACCAGTTTTTAAGTCAAGAAGTCTTTAATCGCTATCACAGTGAGACCGAACTCATGCGCTACATCAAACGACTGGAGCGTAAAGATTTAGCCCTAAACCATTCCATGATTTCACTGGGATCGTGCACGATGAAACTCAATGCGGCCACTGAAATGTTGCCGTTAAGTGATCCGAACTGGGCTGGGCTTCATCCTCTTGTCCCTCTGGATCAGGCTCAGGGCTATCAGGAAATGCTAGAGAAGTTAGCGCAACAGCTCACTGAAATCACCGGTTTTGCCGCTACCTCCCTCCAGCCCAACTCAGGGGCTCAAGGCGAGTACGCCGGACTCATGGTCATTCGCGCATATCATCAGTCGAGAGGAGACCACCACAGAAACATCTGTCTGATTCCCTCTTCGGCGCATGGAACCAATCCAGCGAGTGCCGTCATGGCTGGCATGGAAGTGGTCGTGACCAAAGCGAGTGAGGATGGCAACATTGATGTCGAAGATTTGCGTGAAAAGGCATTGGCACATAAAGACCGTCTTGCCGCATTGATGGTAACCTACCCGTCCACTCATGGCGTTTATGAAAGTGCCATCAAAGAAATTACGTCCATCATACATCAATGTGGCGGACAAGTTTATATGGACGGGGCCAACATGAATGCTCAAGTGGCCTTAACACATCCAGGAGCCATAGGCGCAGATGTCTGTCATTTAAACTTACACAAGACTTTTGCCATCCCACACGGTGGTGGCGGGCCTGGTGTAGGGCCAATTTGTGTTGCCTCCCAATTGGCACCGTTTTTACCATCGAATCCAATCATTCCAACGGGTGGCGACCAAGCCATTACAGCAATTTCAGGAGCGCCTTGGGGAAGTGCTTTGGCCTGTCTCATTTCTTATGGCTATATCTGTATGTTGGGTGAGGTCGGATTAAGGAGAGCTACTGAAATGGCCATTTTAAACGCCAACTACATCAAAGAACGTTTGAAGGGCGCTTACGACACGCTATACACAGGAGAACAGGGTCGAGCGGCACACGAAATGATTTTAGATTGCCGTCCATTCAAGGAAAATGGCATTGAAGTTACCGATATCGCGAAAAGACTCATGGATTACGGTTTTCACGCGCCAACAGTATCTTTCCCCGTTGCGGGAACGGTGATGGTCGAGCCCACTGAGAGTGAGAGTAAGGAAGAGTTGGATCGCTTCTGTGAGGCCATGATCGCTATTCGTGCTGAGATTGATATGGCCAGTGCGGATGATCTGAACAACCCACTGAAAAACGCCCCCCATACCTTGGCCATGATTACCGCTGAGCAATGGGACATGCCCTACTCTCGTGGAGAAGCAGCCTTTCCTTTAGCGTATTTATCGGACAATAAATTCTGGCCCACGGTGCGCAGGGTTGATGATGCCTACGGCGATCGTAACTTGATTTGTACCTGCACCCCCATTGAGGCCTACGTTTGATCCGCAGCAATGAACCCATAGGGTTAGAAAAGTACTTTTTCAGTACCTTTAAAAAAATTTAGCTCATGAGTGTTATCATCACCGGAACGGGGAGTTATGTTCCTAGCAATATAACGGCCAATGATCAATTCGAAGACCATCGATTTTTTAGTGAAGATGGAGAGGAGTTGTCGGACAATACTACAACCATCATTCGGAAATTTAAGGCCATAACGGGAATTTCAGAGCGCCGTTATTTAAAACCCCAACAAGTCACTTCGGACGTGGCCGCCGTTGCGGCAGAACGTGCCATAAGTGATGCTGGAATTGACCCAGAAGAATTGGACTACATCGTGGTGGCACATAATTATGGGGATGTCACACATGGACATCAACAAAGCGATACCGTTCCAAGTTTGGCTTCCCGTGTAAAACACTTGTTGAAAATTAAAAACCCCCGCTGCGTGGCCTATGACATCCTCTTTGGTTGTCCGGGATGGGTCGAAGCCAGCATACAATGCCATGCTTTTATGAAAGCCAAAATGGCAAAAAAATGTCTGGTTATCGGTGCAGAGGCCCTGTCAAGAGTGGTCGATGTCCATGACCGCGATTCCATGATTTACAGCGATGGCGCAGGTGCGGCAATTCTCGAAGACATTCAGGAAAAATCTGACCATCAAGGCGTTTTACACCATCTTTCAGCCACTTACGCTCTAGAAGAGGCTCATTTCATATACTTTGGCCCTTCTTATAATCAAGAAGAAACCAGTGCGCGAAATTACATCAAAATGTACGGGCGTAAAATATACGAGTTTGCCATAACTAAGGTACCCCAAGCCATGAAACAATGCATGGAAGAGGCGGGTGAAGACATCAATGATCTTAAAAAAGTATTCATCCATCAAGCCAACGAAAAGATGGACGAAGCCATCATCAAGCGCTTCTACAAACTCTACGACATGAGTGCGCCAGAAGGCGTCATGCCACTAACCATAAATACACTCGGCAATTCCAGTGTCGCTACTGTTCCCACGCTTTACGACCTAGTGCGTCGAGGAGAACTCAAAGGTCACGAGGTAGCCACGGGCGATTTAATCATGTTTGCCAGTGTTGGGGCTGGAATGAATGTCAATGCCATTCTTTACCGAATTTAAAATGTACGCCAAGCACTTTCCGCATAAGCGCTACCGCATCACCCAAGAATTTGTGGCCAAACATTTGGATTCATCAGAAACGATTCTGGATCTAGGCGTGGATAATCCATTGAGTCAGCGACTGCGGGATATGGGTTATTCAGTGACCAACACCCAAGGGGAAGATCTCGATTTCAATCGCAAGGGACTCAGCGATCACTCAACTCATGCCGTCACGGCTTTTGAAATTTTGGAACACCTGCTAAACCCATTCAGTGTACTCAATGAAATCCAGGCCCCAAAATTATTTTTATCCGTGCCCTTGCGTCTTTGGTTTGCGCCCGCCTATCGGCATAAGACCGATCCAAGAGATCGACATTTTCATGAATTTGAGGCCTGGCAAATGCGATGGCTTCTCGAAAAAACTGGATGGTCCATTATCGATGAGGTTCAGTTCACCAATCCTACAAGGAAACTTGGCATTCGACCTCTGTTAAGGCTTTTTACGCCGAGATATCTATTAATTTACGCTCAAAAATTATAACTGCTCATGCGTTGTGCTGTGGTCATGCCTGTTTACAATGAAGCCGCCCATTTGGACCAGGTCATTCAGAGCTTCGTCAACCAAACCCACCCCCCTGATCAGCTCATATTAGTGGACGACGGATCAACAGACGACAGCCTGGCCATCATGAATATATGGTGTAAGAAGTACCTCTGGATACAAGTGGTCCCCGCACAAAAACCCAATATACATGAACCAGGTGCTAAAGTGATTCAGGCCTTTTACCGAGGTCATGCCCAAATCGAACCCGATATGGATCTCATCGGTAAGTTTGACGCAGACATTATTTTGCCCGACAATTACTTTGAGCGCTTAAAGGAGGCCTTCCGAGAGGACCCAAAACTGGGTTTGGCTTCAGGTCTTTTGTACCTCAAAAAAAATGACCAGTGGGTTTATGAAGGTTTAGCCAAAACCGATAAGGTCCGGGGGCCCATCAAGTTATACCGCAGCAGTTGCTTTGAAGAAATTGGTGGATTGCTGCCTTGCTTAGGTTGGGACAGTATCGATCAGTGGCTCAGCCTATATCATGGATGGCGCGTTCAAACCTTAATTGATCTCAAGGTCAAACACCTCAAGGCTACTGGGCAAGCCTATAGTGCTGGAACCCTCAAAAATCAGGGAATGGCCTTTGCCCATATGGGCTATGGATTTATCTTGACGTTTTTATCCCTAGCCAAACTGGCCGGACATCACAAACAACCGAAAATTTTGTTTTTTGGCCTGGTCACTTACTGGAAAAACCGAATGGAGATCAAGGTATCACCGCCTGCAGCAAAATTCATCAAAAAACAACTGTGGTCTGGGATGTTAAATAATCGATAACTCTGCCTTATTTTGATTGAAATCTCTCCTGCTTAAATTACCTTTGTGTCATGAAAATCACCTTTTTAGCGCCTATTTTCATCGCCTGTTTTGTCCTGATTTCTGGGTGCAAGCAATCGACCCCAAGTTCAGCTACAGAACATGAAAATAAACCAGCGGCCCCAAAAAACATCGTTTTGGTTATTGGGGATGGTACGGGAATCAATCAAATTTCAGCCTTAGAATTTTACAAAGAAGGACCCATTTATTACGACGATTTTCCCGTTGTGGGATTGAGTAAGGTAAGCTCTACCTCTTTGGTCACCGATAGTGCGGCGGCAGGCACGGCAATGGCCTGTGGCCAAAAGACCTACAATAAGGCCATCGGGGTCGATGTTAATGGCCAGGCTCTACCCAGTATTACGGAATACATGGCCCAGAAAGGCGGAGCCAATGGCATCATTTCTACTTCATCCATAACTCACGCTACTCCAGCCTGCTTTTTCGCCCACCATGACGACCGCAACGATCACGAAATCATAGCCGGATTTTTACCTCAAGCTCCCATTAATTTTTTTGCTGGACCAGGTATGAAATACTTTAATCAGCGAACCGATCAAGTCAATTTAATGCCCATTTTTTCTCAAAATAATTTTGAAATCGATTCAATTTTAAGGCCACATCCCGAGGCCGAAAAAGTCGGTTATCTTTTGGCCCCCGAAGACATGCCTAAAATGTCTGAGGGTCGCGGTCCCTTTTTGCAAGAGGCGGCAGATTTGGCCATAAAACACTTGACCAAAAATGATCGTGGTTTCTTCATGATGTTGGAGGCCTCTCAAGTCGATTGGGGCGGTCATGACAACGATTTTCCATACATGCTCTCAGAACTTATCGATTTGGACGATACACTGGGCTTTTTATTGAATTTCGCTCGTAGGGATCAAAATACCTTAATTGTGGTTACCGGGGATCATGCTACTGGCGGGTTTTCGCTCTCTGCGGACGATGACAGTTATGACAAGATCAACCCGACTTTTTCCAGTACCCGTCACAACGCAGATTGGATTCCAGTGTTTGCCTACGGTCCAGGCGCTGAACAATTCGGTGGCGTATACGAAAACACGGCTATTTTTTACAAAATTAAGTCCTTGCTCGACCTTTAGTTCAAGGCGGTCCTGCCACATTTTTTCTTAATTTAGCTCAATGAAGTATTTCAAAGAGATCGGTGCTTATTTCTTGATGCTGGGGCAGGTTTTTAGTCGACCGACAAAACCCAGTGTCATGCGCGAACTGATCTTTAAAGAAATTGAGGAGCTAATTCTTAACTCTCTTGGGATTGTTATTTTTATTTCCTTTTTCGTTGGCGGGGTGGTTTCCATACAAACGGCCCTGAACATCAATAGTCCGCTCATTCCCGAAATGTTAGTAGGCTATGCCACACGCCAATCCGTAATCTTGGAATTTGCGCCGACCTTCATTTCCATCATCATGGCTGGAAAAATAGGCTCTTTCATTACCTCAAGCATTGGCTCCATGCGCGTCACTGAACAAATTGATGCCCTTGAGGTTATGGGAATTAATTCACTGAATTACTTAGTGTTTCCTAAAATTATTGCCCTTCTTCTTTACCCATTCATTATCGGCATGTCCATGTTTTTAGGCATTTTCGGAGGCTGGGTGGCTTCGGTATACGGGGGCTTTACCTCCTCAACAGCCTTCATCGAAGGGGTTCAAAGTGATTTCGTAAGCTTTCATTTGACGTATGCCTTTATCAAGACATTGGTCTTTGCCTTTATATTGGCTACAGTCCCTTCCTTTCAAGGCTATTATATGAAAGGCGGGGCTTTGGAGGTCGGCAAGGCCAGTACGTATTCTTTTGTATGGACCAGTGTGATCATCATTTTGGCCAATTACGTCATTACCACTTTATTACTCAGCTGATGATCAGGGTTAACCAGTTATATAAGTCCTTTGGTTCAGCCACCATCTTAAAAGACATCAACACATCTTTTGAGCAGGGCAAGACAAATTTAATTATCGGCTCTAGTGGTAGCGGTAAAACAGTGTTTTTAAAATGTCTGTTGGGATTGTTTCAACCAGAACAAGGTGAAATTTATTACGGTAAGCAGGCATTCAGCGCCATGACACGGAATCAGAAAAAAGACCTTAGGGAGCATATTGGTATGGTTTTTCAGGGCGGGGCCCTATTTGATTCGATGACCGTGGAAGAAAATGTAATGTTCCCATTGAGGATGTACTCGAATCAAAATCAAAGGGAAATGCTGGAGCGGGTCAATACTGTCCTGGATCGGGTTAATCTTCAAAATGCGAATAAAAAATTTCCCTCTGAAATTTCTGGAGGAATGCAAAAACGGGTAGCCATTGCCCGAGCCATAGTTAATAATCCGCGGTATTTATTTTGCGATGAACCCAATTCTGGATTGGATCCTAAGACGTCTATGGTTATCGACAACTTGATTAAGGAGATTACCAGTGAATACAACATGACCACCATCATCAACACCCACGACATGAACAGCGTGATGGAAATTGGCCAAAACATTGTGTTTCTAAAGGATGGTCAAGTAGCCTGGCAGGGGAATGCCAGCAATATATTTGACGCCAGTGAACAAAGCGTGATTGACTTTGTTTATTCCTCGAATCTATTCAAGAAAATCCGAGGCATACAACAACAATCTAAAGGGACAACCTAAAGGCGCCATTGAGTGATTTTGACCTATCGAACCACTAAAGTGTCCAGCCCAAGTTTATACCTCAACCAGTTATATAATTGCTCTTTTTGTGCCGCCACTTGTCGTGGTCTAAGGCCCTCTGCCCATTGAGTCTCAAACACCACTAGTGTATCGATTTTCTCGAAATTCGAAATTAGGGTTGGGGCATATCGCAATTGGATTAAATCTCCGTGCAGAACCTTTGCTTCCTCTGAAATTGAGGCAAATGGAACTTGACTTTCTTCAAATTTCAACAGTCGGGCCAATTCTCTTTCGAGAATGACGATTTTTTGCTCCTTATTGTAAATTTCAAGAGAATCTCGGGAACGCAATTCTACTAAATATCGCATTTCATTCTCAACATCGTCCTGCTCCATGTTCTGATTTAAGAGCAAGGTAGTTTCATCAAGTGCCTTGTACTGAGCCATACGGCTTCGCAATAACTCTAAAGTAATTTCATCTATTTGCTGCCCCCCAAAAGAGGTGATCTCAATAATCGACCCTTGGTCTGGTTGATATTTTGTGGTGGCGTATTTTTTTATGTAAGAGGCATTGGGTAATCCATCCAATTCTCGCTCGATGAATTGACGCGCTTCATTGTTAAAACTGCTTTCCTTCAATACGCTATAAAAGGTAAAGCCGGCGGGAATCATAACCAATATGGCCATAAAAGAAACCAGTCGGGCAATTTTTTGTCGTCGCGCCGAATTGGCGTATTCGAGCATGGGAAAACGCAAAACTTTCAACACGATAAATGTGGCCAAAGCAATAAAAATCGTATTGATGACAAATAAATAGAAGGCTCCAGCAGCGAAGGCCAGTCCCTTTGGATTCCCCAAAAAGGCCTGTGACAATCCAAATCCTACGGTGCATAAGGGCGGCATCAATGCCGTAGCAATGGCCACTCCAAAAATAACGCTGGCGATGGTTCCTTTTTTCGTCCGCGCAATGATCAATGCCAAACCACCAAAAAAAGCAATGAGCACATCTCGAATATCCGGTTTTGTCCGGGCCAAAAGCTCTGAAGATTCTTCGCGCAATGGAAAGAGCCAAAAAAATAAAAATGCGGTAAGCACGCTGAGTAAAATCATGACCCCAAAATTGATCAGTGATTTTTTCAAGGTGTCAATATCGTTGATCGCTACAGACAGACCAATCCCTAAAATAGGCCCCATAAGCGGACTAATCAACATGGCGCCAATGACAACAGCGGTGGAATTAGCATTGAGTCCAATTGAAGCCACAAAAATGGAGCAGATCAAAATCCACGCAGTGGCCCCCTTGAACGGGATATCGCGAACAATGGCCTCAATGGTGCTCTCACGATCGGTATCGCTTCTGAAATCGAGCAATTCTATCACAAAGGTTTTTATTTTAGACCACAGGCCCAGTGCATCCCTTTTTATGGTCGAAGAATCGGTCGAGGAGGTCTCCTCATGATTGAATGGATTAGTTTTCATAGGGATAAATCGTGGCCCTGCGGCCACATTCGGTTAGATTATTGATCACTGAGTGGATCCACACTCACATGAGGTTGGAACAAATAAACCCGGCCACCATCAATTTCTGTGCACATATAGCGCTTTTTTCTTTTCTCCCCACGCATAAATAGGCGCCCTTGGTCGGTTTTGAACTTACTGCCCTCTGGCAATTCAAAGATATATTTTTTTTGATTTGGTGGATCAAAAGATTTTAACGCCAAAGTCAAAGGCAAATCAGCATCGCTACTGGCTTTAGGGCGCTTCATATAAGTCGCCAGAGGCCGGAGGATGGGCTCAGGAAAAATCTCAGGGCTCAAAAACGGCAACATGAGTGCTTTAAAGGTGTTTTTCCATTCAAGACCATGAGGCTTAATGCGCCTGCCATAGTGTTCAAAAGCCTGAAAATGGGCAATCTCATGAATTAAGGTTAAAAGAAATCGATAAGCGTTTTGACTTTGGTTAATGGTGATGACGTGGCTTCCATTGGGCAATCGGCGATAATCGCCGTGGCGGGTCTTGCGTGCCGGAACCACATCCACCGTTAAATCAGCCACATCGAGTAAGGCTTGAATCTGAGATTCAGCAGCCTGAGGAATAAATCGACTCACCGAACTAAGCGACATGTCACGGGGTAGATTGAGCGGCATTTAAGGTCTTTCCATTAAAAATATGATGTCCCTCTAATGCGAAATTCACAATGTATTTTGCCATCTGCACGGCAGTCATCGGTGCTTGATAATCAGGAAAGGCTTCACTTAGCATTTCGGTTTGTACGGCACCAAGGGCCAAGGTGTTGAACTTTGGACCATTGTCCTTGTGCTCTTCGGCCATGACCTCACTCCAGATGGTAAGTGCACCTTTGCTGCTGCTGTAGGCGCTTAGTCCAGGAAATTTAGCCGTGCCGTTAACACCCCCCATACTGCTGATGGACACTACATGGGTCTGATGATCCATGCAGGGCAATAATTGCTTGGTAAGCATCATTGGACCAAACACATTGACGGCATAAACCTCTTGTACCTCCTGGAGTTCTATATCTTTAAATGGCTTGTTGATCAGTTTTCCTGCATTGTGAATTAAGGCATCTATATGATTGAGCTCTTGGGTAATCAATGCGCCAGCCTGAATCACCTCCTGTTCAAGGCTAAGGTCCACGGCAACTACAAAACAGTTAGGATGATTTAAAGCCTCGAGCGGAGCAGCATTACGCGACAAGGCTACCACGCGATGACCGGCCTCAAGAAATGCTTGGGTCATGGCGAAACCGATGCCGCGACTGGCCCCTGTAATGACGATGTTTTTTCCCATGCTTTAAAGTTACAAAATATCGAGCCTTCATTTTACCGCTGCGGATGTTATAGGTGTACGCCCCTTCGGCCAGACGCCCGACTAAACACTCAAAACCATGTCTTAGGCAAACATGGTTAGCGGCTGCTCGATATATTGACCAAGGGTTTGTAAGAATTGCGCGCCTGTAGCGCCATCTACTGTTCTGTGGTCGCATGCTAAAGTTACGGTCATGGTGTGTCCCACCACGATGTTTCCTTTTTTGACCACCGGTTTTTCAACAATTGCCCCAACGGAAAGAATGGCTGAGTTGGGTTGATTGATGATCGAGGTAAACTCTCTGATGCCAAACATTCCCAAATTAGAAACAGTAAAGGTACTGCCCTGCATTTCATCTGGGGTCAATTTTTTGGCTCTCGCCTTACCGGCCAAATCTTTTACGGCAGCCCCAATCTGGGTAAAACTCATTTGATCGGCAAATTTCAATACCGGCACCACGAGTCCATCATCCACAGCCACCGCCACTCCCATATGAATGTGTTTGGCTATTTTAGTTTCCTGACCATGCCATTGACTGTTCACTTTAGGATGCAAACGCAAGGCCATGGCACAAGCTTTGACCACCATATCGTTAAATGAAATTTTCACGCCCTCTTGAGCATTCACTGCCGCACGTGCAGCCATGGCGTGATCCATATCCAGTTCTACCGTCAGATAGTAATGAGGTGCGGTGAATTTTGATTCCCCCAAACGCTTGGCGATGGTTTTTCGCATTTGTGAATTCGGGACCGATTCGAATACTTCCGTACCCACACTTTGAAACACCGGTGCTGATGCAGCAGCTCCCGGAACAAATTGCTCTATGTCTCGTTTTATAATTCGCCCGTGTTCACCAGTACCGTTAACTTGAGCCAGATTAATCCCTTTTTCTTCAGCCAATTTTCGGGCCAAGGGGCTTACAAATCGACGGGTCTGGTCCCCCGAGGCTACATGGGACTCATGGGTCTTGGGCGAGGCCACAACTTCAGCTTTAGGCGTCTTCGCTACAGGAGCCGAAGCCTTAACCGGAGCTGGCTCGGGAGCACTTGTCTCAGGGGTCTGAACTGAACCAGAATCGGATGCCTCAGAAGTTACTGGCGCGTTAAAATCGACGCCTGATAAATCTGTTCCCTCTGGTCCTACAACCGCTAACAAGGCGTCTACCTTGGCAGAAGCCCCTTCAGGGATGCCAATTTTCAAAAGCGTGCCCGAATAAAATGACTCAAATTCCATGGTGGCCTTGTCGGTTTCAATTTCGGCCAAAATATCGCCTTCGGCGACTTGATCCCCCTCTTTTTTCAACCACTGAGCGACTGTACCTTCTTCCATAGTATCGCTCAAACGAGGCATGGTGATCACTGAAATGCCATCTGGCATGACCGAATTTGCTGGCGTAGCTGATGTCTCATCCGCTTGATCATCCGAGACAGATGCGGGAACTTCTTCTAGCTGCACGGCTGAAACTGGTGCTTCTGCAGCGGGACCTGCCGCCACATTTCCTTGGTCAGAAATCAAAGCTGAGATGTCCTCTCCTTGTTCACCAATAATGGCCAAAAGGGCATCAACCTCAGCAGTTTGACCTTCTTCAACCCCTATGTGTAATAAGGTTCCTTCGTAAAAGGATTCAAATTCCATGGTGGCTTTATCCGTCTCAATCTCGGCCAGAATATCGCCTTCATTTACTGCATCTCCTACTTTTTTCAACCAGTTGGCCACTGTGCCCTCCTCCATGGTGTCACTCAAGCGTGGCATTGTGATGATTTCAGCCATAGTTTATAGTTTATGGGGTAAAAATGGATAATCTTCCTGCTCGTAAACCGAATCATACATGACGCTTTTCTCCGGATAGGCAGAGGCCTCGGCAAATTTTTCACACTCGGCGACCCGCTCTTTAACTCGTTTATCGATTTCACTGATTTGCTTCTCAGAGGCCCATTTATTTTGATATATGTGGTCCAGTACATGCATAATTGGATCAATATCCTGCATTTTACGGACCTCTTCTTTCGTCCTATAATGTTGAGCATCACTCATGGAGTGACCGCGATAGCGATAGGTTCTGATTTCCAAAAAGCTCGGGCCACCACCTTTGCGTGCTCGTGATATGGCTTCATCCAATTCCTTGGCCACCAGCTCAGGTTTCATACCATCCACAGCACGGCAAGGCATGTCATACCCCAAACCGAGTTTCCAAATTTCTGAGTGATTCGCTGTACGTTCCACAGAAGTTCCCATGGCATAACCATTGTTTTCGACACAAAATACCACCGGCAAATTCCACAACATGGCCAGATTAAAAGTTTCGTGCAAGGATCCTTGTCGTGTAGCACCATCACCCATAAAGGTCAAGGTAACCGAATCACGATCGTGGTATTTATCACCAAAAGCCAAACCAGCACCCAGAGGGATTTGCCCCCCTACGATACCATGGCCTCCGTAAAATCGATGTTCTTTCGAAAAAATGTGCATCGAACCCCCTAAACCTTGAGAAGTACCGGTTCCCTTACCGTATAATTCGGCCATGACGCGTTTAGGGTCTACCCCCATTCCAATGGGCTGAACATGACAACGGTATGCGGTAATCATGCGGTCTTTAGTCAAGTCCATTGCGTGCAAGGCACCAGCCAAAACAGCTTCTTGTCCATTATACAAGTGCAAAAAACCACGCACTTTTTGATTGATATACACTTGAGCCAGTTTGTCCTCAAACTTTCTCCAAAACAACATGTTCTCGTACCAATTCAGGTAGATTTGTTTGGTAATTTTCTTCATCAGTCATCAAGGTTAAGTCGCGCGCGCGCGATGTGCAGCGCAAAAATACATCATTCTGTATTGATAAAAAACCTAAAACGCCCAAAAAAAAGACGCCAAACTGGCGTCTTTTTTTTTTTGTTCGATTGGGCTCATCGCCCCGTATGCTCGGCCCTCTAATAGCCGATTCAAATGACTAGTATTCCGTGTAGGTGTCGCCTAGATTAAAGGTCAAACCAAATCTCAGGGTTCCCTCCAGAGGACTGCGCACTCGAGAGGTCGAAAACAAGTAAGATAGATCAATGTTAATAGAGGTGTATTTGAATCCCGCACCTAAGGACAAGAACTTACGCGATCCTTTGTCCTCACTTTCGTTAAAATAACCGGTTCTCAAGGCAAAAACATCTTGATACCAGTATTCAACCCCTAAGGCCCAAGTGAACTCACTGAGTTCCTCACTGAAACCGCCTGGAGCATCTCCAAATGAAGAAAACATTCCTGAAATAAAGCCAATGTCATTGTACTGATCGGCATCTTCAGCGTCCAAAACACCGTCCCCATTAAAATCCTTGGGCGTGGGCACCAACAACTTGTTTAACTCGAGGTTTGCACCAATGGTATTGTATTGATCCAATATGAAATCAAATCCGGCACCCAGACCGAGTTTCGTGGGCAAAAAGTTTTCTTGACCCACCTCGTCGTATTTGATTTTAGGTCCAATGTTGGAAATGTTGAATCCTCCGCGCCAACGTCCATTAAAATCCGACATGGCAATTTCCTCACTTTGGTAATAACCCGAGATGTCAACCGCAAATGAACTGGCTGCCGAAGCATCTTCAGTCGAGGCCTGAATTCTGAGGTCTGAACGCAAATAT
>WTIY01000063.1 GCA_011525065.1 Flavobacteriales bacterium | reverse complement strand
AGTAAATTTCAAGGAAATTGGGGTGAATTGGTCTTGGAACGTGTGCTTGAAAAAAGTGGATTGGAACGGGATCGCGAGTTTTTTGTCCAACAAAGCTTTACCAATGGCCAGGGGCAACGCTTGCTTCCTGACGTGGTCTTGCATTTACCCGAAGGCAAACGAATGATAATTGATTCAAAGGTATCCTTAACGGCTTATGAGCGTTATATCAATTGTGAAGAAGATCAGGATCGCTCAAAACATTTAAAAGAGCACGTGAGTTCGTTAAAAAAACATGTTGACCAACTTAGTGGCAAAAACTATTTTGAATTATACGACATAGAGAGCCCTGATTTTGTATTACTTTTTGTCCCGATCGAACCCGCCTTTGCTTTGGCCTTAAATCACGATAATTCATTGTACACCAATGCGTTTGAAAAAAATATAGTCATCGTCACCCCCACCACTCTTCTGGCTACGCTCAGAACTGTAGACAGCATGTGGACCAATGAAAAACAACAACAAAACGCTATTGAAATTGCCACACAAGCTGGGAGACTCTACGATGCATTCCATCGTCTCAGTGAAGACTTACTTAAAGTTGGTGACCAAATGGACCGCGCTAAAGGATCCTATTCGGACGCCATGCGACGTTTGACCGATGGTCCTGGAAACTTAGTTGGCCGTGTGGAAAAACTCAAAAAACTTGGTGCGAAAGCCACCAAACAACAAAATGAAAAACTGCTCAGGCGATCGCAAGAATCGGATAACGAAGCGCAGTGATTTAGCGCTTTACAACTTTAAAGCTGGTTTGTGCCTCCCCGCCCTTTGCTTGCACTAAATAGACTCCGGAGACCAACGAAGACAAATCAATTTCTGCATATTGGTCACGGACAAAATAACGCATTTGCGTCACACCCAAAAGGTTATAAACGATAAGTTCGTCTATGGAAATTAAAGATTGAACCTGAAGACGATTTGTCGTTTGATTCATCGAAAACAAAACATTTTTAGCAAATTTATCTTCAGCAGAAAGCGCTTCTTCAACCGTAATTGTACCGAACATTGAAGAGCTGTGCGGGGTACATACGTAGTCGTTTACACCAACCTCAGTAAAGGTGTAGGACCAGGTGGATCCTTGACCTTGTATTAATCCACTGTTAAAGCTTTCTTGGGCTGATGAGGTACTCACAACATTATGCTGCAAATTGTCCACCCAGGTCCACTCTACAGTATCGCCCGGCTCTATAGTGACAGAGGCCGCTGCGCCATTAATGTTGAGCGCCCAATCCAAATTATAGGTTGTTTGCGCGTTGGTGGTAATCGTCGTGTTGAGCACCATAGCCAACACCAAAATTTGTAACGTTCTTTTCATCTTTTCTTGTTTAGTGATGCATCTTTATAACATCTGAGGTATCTTAAAACTCTACCCAATGTTAGTTCAAGATAGCAATTTATTTATTCAAGTACATTTTTCTTCTAGCGTACAACTCATAGAACTCATCGTCCTTAAGACTATCGACAAATAAAATGCTCTCACCTGTACTCTTCATTTCAGGCCCTAATTTCTTATCGACTTTAGGGAACTTATTGAAACTGAATACGGGTTGTTTGATCGCATAACCCTCTAATTGAGGATTAAACTCAAAATCTTTGACTTTATGTGTTCCCAGCATGAGCTTGGTCGCATAATTCACATAAGGCTCACCATAGGCCTTGGCGATAAAAGGAACAGTTCTTGACGCCCTTGGATTGGCCTCGATGATGTATACCTTATCGTCCTTTATGGCAAATTGAATGTTGATCAACCCGACCGTATTGAGTGCTTTGGCGATTTTTATCGTGTGATCTTTTATTTGCTGCAGAACCAAATCTCCCAAATTAAACGGTGGAAGTGTGGCGTTTGAATCCCCGGAGTGCACCCCACAAGGCTCGATATGCTCCATAATACCGATAATGTAAACATCTTCGCCATCACTAATGGCATCGGCCTCGGCTTCAATAGCTCCATCGAGATAATGATCCAAAAGCAACTTATTGTTTGGGATTTTGCGCAATAAATCTACGACATGCTCTTCGAGCTCTCGTTTATTTATGACAATCTTCATGCCCTGCCCGCCCAATACGTAGGAAGGTCTAATCAGCAATGGAAAATCCAATTCGTCGCTCAATTTCAATGCCTCCTCTGTGGTCTCTGCAGTTCCAAATCTCGGATAGGGAATGTCGTGATCCTTTAACAGGTTTGAAAAACTACCGCGATCCTCAGCCAAATCGAGTGATTGATAACTTGTTCCAATTATTTTTATGCCGTATCGATCGAGTTTTTCTGCCAGTTTAAGGGCTGTTTGCCCGCCCAACTGTACGATCACGCCTTCGGGTTTTTCATGCCGAATAATGTCGTAAATATGTTCCCAAAAAACAGGCTCGAAATAGAGCTTATCAGCGACGTCAAAATCAGTCGAAACGGTCTCTGGATTACAATTGATCATGATGGTCTCATAACCTACCTCTGAAGCTGCCAAAACCCCGTGAACACAACAGTAGTCGAACTCAATCCCCTGGCCTATGCGATTTGGACCGGAACCTAAAACCACAATTTTCTTTTTATCAGTAACAGGGCTGTCATTGGCTACGAAACGATCCCCGTCTGGAGTCTCAATGTCGCTCTCAAAGGTTGAGTAATAATAAGGCGTTTCTGCTCTAAATTCTGCCGCACATGTGTCCACCAATTTATAAACCCGTTGAATGTTCATGCGGTCGCGCAATTGATAAACCTCACTCTCTAAACATTTAAGCATGTGAGCGATTTGTCGATCTCCGTAACCCTTCTGTTTGGCTTCCAAAATCAGAGAGCGTGGCACATTCTCCAGCGTGTAGGTGGAAATTTCTTTTTCCAATAGGTACAGCTCCTCATATTGCTTGAGATACCACATGTCAATTTTAGTGATTTCATAAATGCGACTCAAGGGTATACCCAGTTGAATGGCGTCGTAAATCACAAAAACCCGATCCCAACTGGCATGGGTTAACTTATCGATAATTTGCTCGTAATCCGTATAGCTTTTCCCATCTGCCCCAAGACCATTGCGTTTGATCTCTAAGGACTGGGTCGCTTTGTGTAAGGCCTCTTGAAATGAACGACCAATACCCATAACCTCACCCACAGCCTTCATCTGCAAGCCTAAGCTACGGTCTGCTCCCTCGAATTTATCAAAATTCCAACGTGGAATTTTAACAATGACATAGTCCAAGGTAGGTTCAAAAAGTGCCGAGGTACTCTTGGTGATTTGGTTTTCCAATTCATCCAAATGATAGCCTATGGCCAATTTTGAGGCGATTTTTGCAATGGGGTATCCTGTGGCCTTCGATGCCAAAGCGGAGGAACGTGAAACCCTAGGATTAATCTCAATGGCGATGATGTCCTCTTTATCGTCTGGACTCACGGCAAATTGTACATTACACCCTCCAGCAAAATCACCAATGCTGCGCATCATCTTGATGGCCATATCCCGCATACGCTGAAAAGTGGTATCGCTCAAGGTCATAGCAGGTGCCACAGTGATGGAATCTCCAGTGTGGATACCCATAGGATCCATATTTTCAATGGTACAAATGATCACCACATTGTCGTTTTTATCCCGCAACAGCTCCAACTCATACTCCTTCCAGCCCATCATGGCTTTATCGATCATGACCTCGTGAATCGGAGAAATTTCTAAACCTCTTTTGAGCAGCTCGTCAAAATCCTCTGGCTTGTAAACAATTGAGGCGCCTGCTCCACCAAGTGTATATGAGGCGCGAATAACCAGAGGAAACCCAAACTCTTGTGCAATTTCCTTCCCTTTTAAGTATGAATTTGCCGTAGCTTGAGGCGCCATAGGCACGCCTATTTTGGTCATGAGCTCGCGAAATTGTTCGCGATCCTCGGTGATGTTAATTGCTGCAATGTCCACACCAATCAATTCGATCCCAAAATCCTCCCAAATTCCTTTTTCGTCGGCCTCAATACACAAATTCAAAGCGGTTTGCCCCCCCATTGTCGGTAATACGGCATCAATTTGCGGGTGTTCCTTGAGTACTTTAACAATTGATTTTGTATTCAAGGGCAGCAAATATACATGGTCGGCCATTACGGGGTCCGTCATGATTG
Organism: Flavobacteriales bacterium; assembly: GCA_011525065.1. Classification (GTDB taxonomy): domain Bacteria; phylum Bacteroidota; class Bacteroidia; order Flavobacteriales; family Flavobacteriaceae; genus BACL21. The sequence goes on along the minus strand of WTIY01000063.1, from coordinate 53 downwards.
TTGCTGGATTTGAATTGATCAAGATGGTTTCAATACCATCCTCTCTAAGAGAA
>WTIY01000208.1 GCA_011525065.1 Flavobacteriales bacterium | reverse complement strand
ACCCAACTCCATAACTCCCTTGAGGATTGACAAACCATGGGCTTGACCATTGTGCCGCAAAGCATGTGCCAAAGACAGTCGATAATTGCCTGCTTGATTAAAAGTCATGGCCCTGCGATATTCCAATAGATTGTCTTTAAGGTTTCCAGCACCCACACCTAGCCAACTGCCGTCTGGACGTGCCATTCGAAATTCCAGTGTGTCGACCTCTTGATATCCATCAGGATGGCTCAGAGTAACCAATAAAAACAGATTGTTAAAAGGATAGTCGTTTGAATTGCGCAAACTCAAGAGCACATCGTATTGAGCCGTTGAATCTAATTTCGGAAGGCTAAATTCAATCGGCTGATCTTCGGACCATTCGCCGTTGGGTATGGTTTGATAATCGGCAAGATGTTCAGAACCACAACCGCAGAGTAAAACAAACGCCCACAAACTAAGGATCGGCTTAAGCATTTTTCTTTTGATTTTTTCTGCGATTCCTCGCCCCGCGGTTTCTCTTACGCGACTTTTTTCGACGCGGCTGGTCGAATCGGGTAAGACTGTCTTGACCCACCACATTGCTGAAGGCTTCTTTTTCTTTAGGTAAAGCTTCATGCGCATACGCCTCCAGACTCTCAACTTTCTCCCCTTTTTTATTGGCTTGGATGATTTCATTGACCTTTTCGACCGATAGCTCATGCCAATTCATCCATTCTTTGTCGTAACAATACCACATCAGGCCCTTAAAAATGTCTATTTTTTGACACAGAGCAAGCCCTTTTTCGGTTTTGAGCTTGACCTCCATTTTTGGGAAAACCTTCAGGGCTTCCATATAGGCATCCAGTTCAAAATTAAGGCAGCATTTTAGTTTGCCGCATTGCCCTGCGAGTTTCTGCGGATTTAACGAGAGTTGCTGATACCGAGCAGCCGCGGTACTCACCGAGCGGAAATCCGTAAGCCAGGTAGAACAACACAGTTCTCGGCCGCATGAACCAATACCCCCGAGTCGCGCTGCCTCCTGACGGAATCCAACTTGTTTCATTTCTATGCGCGTGCTAAAGGCGCGGGCAAACTCTTTAATCAATTGTCGAAAATCAACCCGCTCTTCGGCCGTGTAATAAAAAATGGCCTTGCCTCCATCGCCCTGATACTCTACGTCGCTGATTTTCATTTTTAAATTCAGCCCCATTGCTATTTCTCTGGCGCGTTTCTGCACCTCTGCCTCCTTATCTCTTAGGCTTTGCCAAAGGTCTATGTCCTTTTTGGTGGCCTTGCGATAAATTTTAGGATAGGATTCCAAATTCATAAATTCCTTTTTGTGCTTAATCTGGACGCGTACCAGTTCGCCAGTCAAGGTAACCATACCTATATCGTGACCTGGTGAAGCCTCGGTAGCGACAACATCCCCGATCGAGAGGCCCAGACGGTCTCTGTTGTCAAAAAATGCTTTACGACCGTTTTTAAAGCGCACCTCAACGCCGTAAAAAGGGGGCATTTCGGCTGGTAGAGACATGTTGCCCAACCAGTCAAAAACAGTCAATTTATTGCACCCATCACTGCCACAGGTGCCATTGTTTTTGCAACCTCTTGGCGTCCCGTCTTTTCCTGTATTACAGCTGGCGCATCCCATTAATGTCTCGTTTGGTGGTGATTTTGAGGTAAAAAACCTACGGTTCGTTGGGCTTAATATTCCGAGTAAAGATACCTTATTTTGTGCATATTTTTGGGGCACGATAAAGATTTTTGGCCCTTAGATTCTAGTCATTTTATGGCTCAAAAATAAGGCCATAGCCATCTATTTTGTACCTTAACCCAACAATGCGTCTGCCAATGAAACCGCTATTCTATTTTTCTTTTTTAAGCCTATTTTTCTTGGGGTGTCAACCTCCTCAACCCTTGGGCCCTAAAAACCTGAGTCAGATCATCCCAGCGCCTCAAGTCACCTATCTGGGCGGGCAAAGTCACTTGGTGAGCCAGCGCATTGCTTGGTCCATTCCCCCGTCTTTTGATTTGACTAAAACATTCCTTGAAAATCATATGACCCCACACGGCTTTGAGCTAATCCCTGTGGATGCCGAGCAGGCCCAGTGGGGCTTTTTAGTGGACTCGGCCTTAGGCAAGGGGGCTTATCAACTGTCCATTGAACCAGATCGATTGACCCTAAGTGCCGCAGACGATCTTGGGGCTTTTTACGGGGCTCAGTCCCTGCGACAACTCATGCCCGAGTATTTGGAAGAAAACACAAGCGAGCATCTGGATTTTTATTTGCCTACCGGGCTGATTAAAGACCGCCCAAAGTTCGCTTATCGCGGGATGCACTTGGATGTAGGACGCCATTTTTTTGGCCCTGACGACATTAAAAAATACATCGACTATCTGGCCATGCTTAAAATGAACTACTTTCATTGGCACTTAACAGAGGATCAGGGTTGGCGCATCGAAATTAAGGCTTATCCCAGGCTGACCCAGCACGGAGCGGTACGTCAAGAAACTTTGTTGGGGCACTATTCTGATCAGCCTCATGAATTTGACAAGACCCCCTACGGTGGATTCTATACCCAAGAGGAAGTCAAAGACATTGTAGCTTATGCGGCCCAAAAACACATCACCATCATCCCAGAAATCGAAATGCCTGGACACGCTCAAGCGGCCATTAGTGCCTATCCTGAATTGGGGTGTACCCACCAGGCCGTACCTGTAGCCACGAAATGGGGCATCTTTGAAGACATCTATTGCGCCAGCGAGCAAACCTTTAGCTTTTTAGAAACCGTGTTGGAGGAAATTATGTCCTTATTTCCGGGGCCATACATCCATATCGGTGGAGACGAAGCGCCAAAAGCGCATTGGTCGGATTGCCCCAATTGTCAGGGGGTGATTCAGGCCCGAGGACTGGCCGACGAACACGAGCTGCAAAGTTATTTCATCACCCGCATCGAGGCCTTTATAAATGCCCACGACAAACAAATAATCGGTTGGGATGAAATCCTAGAGGGCGGTCTGGCACCAAATGCTACGGTCATGTCTTGGCGGGGTACTGAGGGTGGTATTCAAGCCGCTAAACAGCACCACCCCGTGATCATGACCCCAACCTCTCATTGTTATTTTGATTATTACCAAAGCGACCTTCCAGAGGAGCCTTTAGCCATTGGCGGTTATCTTCCGTTGAAAAAAGTGTTCAGTTATAACCCCATTCCTCATGAACTCTCAAAAGAAGAAGCCCAATATGTTTTAGGGGCCCAAGGGAATGTGTGGACCGAATACATGCCTGATTTCAAACAGGTGGAATATATGGTGTTTCCCAGAATTTTGGCCCTAAGCGAGGTGGTTTGGCATGGACCAGCCAAAGCCATCGATCCAGAATATGCTCAATTTACCATGCGTGTGGCGGCCTTTTTAAAACGTCTTGATGCTATGGGTGTGAATTACGCCAATCACCTCTATGACCTTGAATCGGTTCATCGGGTGGAGCGGCTTTCTCCCGGCAATTCAGATTCGTCCCAGGGCAAAACCGTCATCCGATATGCACTGGTCAATCCTTTAGAGAATCACCGCTTGGAGTATCGCTTAAACCAAGGCCAGTGGACGCTCTACAAGGGCCCTTTAAGCATCGACACCACCTCTGGCGTTCAGGCCCGATTGATGCTTGATGGGCAGCAGGTAGGCCATACCAAAAAGGACAGCCTTTTGGTGCACAAGGGCTTAGGTCTAGTGAGCAGTGTGGCCCCACAGCCACACTCCAGTTACAATACGGGGGGCATACAAGCACTCACAAATGGAAAGCTCGGAGACAATAATCGCTATGGCGACACAGAATGGTTGGGATTTTGGGGAGAAGATGTGACAGTTTCACTAAACGCCAAAAAGCTAAGTACCGAGATGGTCAATTCGCTCGAAATGCGTTTTTATCAAAACCCCGGCCAGTGGGTTTATGTGCCTAAATCTGTCGAGGTCTCATTGGACTATTCTGATGGTAGCTCACAATCCGTCCAATGGCCCATTTCTGTCCCGAAGCGCAATGGCCCGTTCGCTGAGCGATGGGATTTGCCCATAAAAGAAGATGCAGAATTAACGAGTCTTGACATCCGCGTTCTGAGTTTTGGCATCATTCCTGAAGGCCGACAGGGTTCTGGCCAAAAATCGTGGACCTTTATCGATGAAATTATTTTCCAATGATTTTAGAGATATGCGTCCAATCCAAATCCAGCGCCCTAATGGCCCAACGCTACGGGGCAGACCGTAT
>WTIY01000005.1 GCA_011525065.1 Flavobacteriales bacterium | reverse complement strand
TATTTAATAGTTTTAAGCAGTCACAAATAGACCCTGTTATGATGCGATTTCTTATTCACTGCATTGTCTTCTTTTTTGCTTGGTCTACTCAAGCTCAGTTTCTGGAAAAAGAGGTGGACAAAATTATTTACGAAGGATTTTTTGATTTTTATTATCTCCCCAACCAAAGCAAAATTTTTCTCAAAATTGAGGAATCACAGATCGGCAAAGATTTTCTATACGTTCATGCGCTGCGTACGGGATTGGGTAGCAATGACATTGGGCTTGATCGCGGGCAGCTCGGTGGCGGTGAATTGGTACGCTTTAAACGCTCGGGAAATCGTGTTTTATTGATGGCTCCGAATCTTCAATTCAGAGCGGAATCAAAAAACGCTCTAGAGCGTCAATCGGTGAATGAAGCCTTTGGTGAACATGTTTTATTCGGTTTTGATGTCATTGAGCATCACTCAGAGGCTTATTTAATCGATTTGACGAATTTCTTGATGCAGGATATGCATGGGGTGGCATTGACCTTGAGTCAAAAAAAACAAGGCACGTTTAAGCTAAATGCAACTAAATCGGCCTTGTGGATGGAACGGACTAAAGCTTTTCCATTGAATGTTGAATTTGAAGCGCTATTGACCTTTGACGGAACCCCAAAGGGTCAAGCATTAAAAAGTGTTTGGCAAGGATCTCAATTGTCGACCATTCAACACCACAGTTTTGTGGCCCTTCCTGACGACGCTTATGTAAAACGAGATTTTGATCCACGGTGTGGATCCTTTCCCATGACCTTTTACGACTATGCGACGCCCATAGATCAACCGTTGAAAAGACAATACATCACCCGTCACCGTTTAGAAAAAAAATTCCCCCAAAAGGCCATGAGTCCTGCTAAGGATCCGATTATTTACTATTTAGATCCGGGGACACCTGAACCAATACGCTCGGCATTGCTCGAAGGAGCCAGTTGGTGGAATCAGGCCTTTGAGTCGATTGGTTATACAGACGCTTTTCAAGTTCGCATGTTGCCTGAGGATGCCGATCCACTCGATCTGCGGTACAACGTAATTCAATGGGTCCATCGCTCTACCCGCGGATGGTCATACGGGGCTTCAATAACAGACCCGAGAACGGGCGAAATCATTAAAGGTCACGTGAGTTTGGGAAGCCTACGTGTGCGACAGGATTTTTTGATTGCTCAGGGATTGACCCAGGACCCGTTTGCTGAAAATCAAATCGATCCTGCCATGCAAGAGTTGGCTCTGGCTCGACTTCGCCAATTGTCCGCTCATGAGGTGGGTCATACCTTGGGATTTGCCCATAATTTTGCGGCCAGTGCCTATGGAAAAGCCAGTGTCATGGACTATCCTCATCCACAAATTGTTTTAAGTGATGATAAGATTGATTATCGCAAGGCTTACGAGACCGGTATTGGTCGATGGGATAAAGTTACTGTGGCGTACAGTTATGGCGATGTCCCCGACAAAGTGGATTCACAAGCCTATCTCAGCGATTTATTGGACCAGGCTTTCTCGGACGATTTGCTTTTTATTACCGATTCTGACGCCCGAGCAAAATCTGGGAGTCATGCCCAAGCTCATTTATGGGATAATGGAGCCAACGCCGCACAAGGGCTAAATGATATTATGGCCGTCAGAGCTCAGGCAATCAATCAATTTTCCTTAAAACAGATCCCCGAGGGTCAACCACACTCAGTATTGGAAGATGTCTTTGTGCCAATTTATTATCTGCACCGCTATCAAACTGAGGCTGCCGTGAAAATGATTGGAGGCTCTCATTACGACTACAGCATGAAAGGGGCAAAAAAATGGGAGAATAGACCGATTGTGCCAAAGGCTCAGCGTCAAGCTCTATTGGCAGTATTGAGCACGATAACGCCGGATGCATTGGTGATTCCTGCCCAAATTGAGGCACTTTTTCCGCCCAGAGCGTTTGGATATGCCAGGACACGAGAGTCTTTTAAATCCAATATGGGGCCGAATTTTGATCCGATAACAGCCGCAGGGAGTGTTGCCGCAATGACGCTTGACTTATTGCTTGAGCCCACACGACTCAATCGTATATTTTGGCAACATGCCGCACAGGCCGAACAGATGTCTTTGGACGATGTATTGACTGAGATGACCCAGCGTTTTAATCGGGAAGAGCCAAGCCCGGTAAAAAGAGCGCTTAACGATTATGTCCTGGAGTTGTATTTGAAGCAACTCATGGCCGTAAGTGTGGATAAGCGATCGTTGCCGCAGGTTAAATCAAAGATTAAGGACCATTTAACCCAATGGGAAAAATGGGCAAAAAAACATCATCCTGAAACGGTCAGCCAGATTCATGATCTTTTGGATCAATACTGGGAGGAATCGAATGATTTTAAGGCGTTGACGCCCCCGAAACTGCCTGATGGAAGCCCTATTGGAACAGATGTTTGCTCATTTTCAAATTTCCATTAATGCGCTGTTTATCCTATATCATGTGCCTGGGTTTCGCAGCCGTGCTAATGAGTCCTGTGAACCTCGAGCCTCAAGTCTTGACCCACGGCACAGCGGGGGATGAATCAGCGTCGAAAAACTGCTTGCACGATCAAGAGGCCTTGTGGCAAGAGGATATTCAATCCTTATTTTCTCACAAAAACGACCCAGAACTCATAATTTTTCGTCACTATTTGGCGGAAGCCTCCCAGACTTCAAAGGACCAGGCCGGGGGTTTGTTAGAACAGCACCTGGTGTATGTGATTGAGGGTCAGGTTTTTTTGGCTCGACGCAGTAATCAAGAGTCTTGGCGTGTTATGCCTACAGATTCCATGCCCTTTGATGATTTTGTCGCCCATCATTGGCCAGCACTGATCGACGACCAAGTCAAACCGTTTCGCTTAAAAAATTCACCATCCGATTCACCTGAGCAATCAGAATTGTCCGAGGGTGATTCAATGCAGGATATTTTGGGTTCAAGGCTCAAGATTTCTTATGTTTTATTCCATAAAAATAGGTGTGTTAATAAGGAGTTTTACAACCGTGACATCGATTCAAGCTTGGCTGAGATCAACGGTGCTTTTGTCTTTAATCAAACCCTGAAGCTCGTTGCCTTGCATAAACTCATGGATTCCCTATTTTTGTGAAAATTCACGCCCATGGCTGTCATCGATCCTATAGATTTGCGAAGTGATACCGTGACCCGACCGACTTCAGGCATGCTCAATGCGATGTTTTCGGCTGAGGTGGGTGATGATGTTTATCATGAGGACCCAACAGTAAACGAATTGCAAGACTATGTTGCGGAACTCTTTGGGGCCGAAAAAGCGCTTTATTTTCCCACCGGAAGTATGGCCAATCAAGCTGCCATTAAATTGCACACTCAGCCAGGAGAACAGCTCATTGCTCATCAGTGGTCTCATGTCTACAACTACGAGGGCGGTGGTGTCTCGTTTAACAGTGGGGTTTCCTGCAAGCTTTTGCCTGGACCTCAAGGCTTGTTAAATGCGGATCAAATTGGGCCAGCGGTTAATCCCCCTGATTTTTATCACAGTCCGTTAACCACCCTGGTTTGTGTGGAAAATACGACCAATAAAGGGGGAGGCGCTTGTTATGATTTTGAACAAATCAAAGCCATAGGAGAGGTTTGTCGTTCACTCGGACTGAAATATCACCTCGATGGTGCTCGATTGTGGAATGCACTCGTGGCCACAGGAGATGACCCAAAGGCCTACGGTCGCGAATTTGACAGTATTTCAGTCTGCTTGAGTAAGGGATTGGGCGCCCCCATGGGTACGGTACTGGTCGGTAAGTCCTCCGTCATCGATCGCGCCATGCGGGTGAGAAAGGTTTTGGGTGGAGGCATGCGACAAGTTGGATATATGGCTGCCGCAGGACTTTACGGCATTAAAAATCAAATGAGCCGACTTAACCAGGATCATTTAAGAGCTAAAGCTTTAGCCGAATGCTTGAGCGAATTAAGCTACGTGAAAGGGGTAGAGCCAACACAAACCAATATCGTGATTTTTTACCTTCACGAAAATGTATCAGAATCCAAATGGCTTGATTTTTTAAAGGCTCACCAGGTGAGGATCAGTGCCATGGGACAGGGGAAATGGCGTATGGTAACGCATTTGGACTATTCTGAAGAGCAACACGAGCGATTGTTGACCACGCTCGGTCTGTTCAATCCATAAACTCACTCAATCATTGATATTTTCGGCCTCCATTTAATGGATTAATCCTTAAATTTATCCATCAAACGACAAACACCTTTCATGATTCGTCACATTAAAAAAACGATGCGCTTTGCAGGTC
>WTIY01000089.1 GCA_011525065.1 Flavobacteriales bacterium | reverse complement strand
AAACAAGCCTGCGCTTGCGCCGTATCCTTGGATTTATTAGGGGACAAATGGTCTCTGATTATCGTTCGTGATTTGTTTAGAGGAAAAACAACGTATTCCCAATTTTTAAAGCAATCAGAAGAGGGAATCGCTACCAATATTTTGGTGGATCGATTGAAAAAGTTACAAGCACTTGGCATCATTGATTTCCGCAGAAATGAGCGGGACAAAAAGATCAAAGAATACTTTTTGACAGATCGTGGTATTGACCTTTATCCGGTGATTTTTGAGTTACAGAGATGGACCTTGAAGCACGTGGATTTTGAGTACACTGAAAACACCAAAAACTGGAATGAATTGACTCAAACCACCACTCAAGAGTCGGTGATTAATCAATATCAGACCGGATATCGCGCAAAGCGTGAAGAACTGTTTGGATTTTAGAGAAAAATCCCACCTGCCTTAACGTTACATTCTTGTCAGACCTTAATGGTTTTACTAACTTGTTTCCAGAACTTTAAGGAAACAAGTCATGCAGCAGTTTATCTTATCCATCGATGCGGGAACCACAAGTTCACGCGCGATTATTTTTGACCAGCTAGGCCGTCAAGTGGCTATGGCCCAGCATGAGTTTACCCAATATTTCCCAGAAAAGGCATGGGTCGAACACGACGCCATGGAGATCTGGGAAACCCAACTTAAAGCCATTCACCAGGTTATGGCGCAATCCAATGTTAAGGCCGAGGAGATTGCCGCAGTAGGGATTACCAATCAAAGAGAAACGACCGTGATCTGGGATCGCGTCACAGGACGGCCAGTGCACAAAGCCATCGTTTGGCAAGATCGTCGTACCGCTGATCGATGCACAGAACTCACTAAAAATGGTCACGATCAAATCTTTCTCGGTAAAACAGGCTTGGTTCTTGACGCCTATTTCTCTGGGACTAAAGTTCAGTGGATTTTGGATTCTGATCCTGAGATTCGTCGCCGTGCTCAGGCGGGTGAACTGGCCTTTGGAACCATAGATACTTGGCTGATTTGGCAACTCACCGGTGGCCAGACCCATGCGACGGACGTCACCAATGCCAGTAGAACCTTGATGTATAATATTCATGAATTAAGTTGGGACTCAGAATTATTGGATCTGCTCAATGTACCAGAGTCCCTTTTACCAAAAGTCTGTGCTTCTTCTGAAATTGTAGGCCATACCAGTAGCGCCATATTGGGGGCAGAAATTCCCATCGCTGGAATCGCGGGAGATCAACAAGCCGCCCTTTTTGGTCAATTGTGTTTGACGCCTGGAAGTGTAAAGAATACCTACGGGACGGGTTGTTTTTGTATCATGAACACAGGACAGACGGCCGTAGTGTCAAAAAATAGAATGCTTACAACCATTGCTTGGAAGATTGGGGATGAAGTGACTTACGCCATTGAGGGGAGTGTCTTCACGGCTGGGGCACTGATCCAATGGTTGCGCGATCAATTGCAAATGATCGGCCAGGCCCCAGAAATAGAAGCACTGGCCCAAACAGAGAGCGATAGTGATGGGGTCACGTTTATCCCAGCACTCTCAGGACTGGGAGCCCCTTATTGGGATCCCCATGCTACGGGAACCCTCATGGGTATTACTCGGGGGACGTCTAAAGGACATATTGCTCGGGCGGCGCTTGAGGCCATTGCCCTGCGCTCAAGAGACATCATTATGGAGATGCAAAAAGACGCTGGAGTTTCCTTCAAAAGTCTAAAGGTTGACGGAGGCGCCAGCAATAATGACCTATTGATGCAAATTCAAGCCGACCTTCTAAATGCTGAGGTCATACGACCAAAGGAAACCGAAACGACCGCTTTGGGGGCGGCTTTTCTGGCAGGTCTGGCCGTAGGGGTTTGGTCCTCTACGCAGGCACTCGAAAACATGTGGCAGATCGATAAAACATTCAGTCCAGTGCCCAGCGATCAGACGCAACGCATCATTGAGCATTGGCATGAGCGCATTAGAAAAATTTTGAGCTGATGAATCGTAAGGCCAACATTGACAGGGTTGTAAAGCAAACCCAATGGGATGTTGTCATCATTGGAGGCGGCGCCAGTGGCCTGGGCATTGCTGTGGATGCGGCGCAAAGGGGTTACCGTACCTTGTTACTTGAGCAACACGATTTTGCTAAAGGCACTTCATCGCGTAGCACTAAACTGGTGCATGGAGGGGTTCGATATCTTCAAAACGGGGATGTGTCATTGGTGATCGAGGCGCTCAAAGAGCGGGGCCTGATGAAGCGCAATGCGCCACACTTGGTGCGTGACATGAGTTTTGTCATCCCAATATACAGTTGGTGGAATGGGCCTTTTTACAGCATTGGCCTGAAAATTTACGACATGATGGCTGGGGACTTGGGACTGGGTAAGTCTCAGTGGCTGGACAAGACGGAGACCACTCGTCTCATTCAAAATGTCAATGAGCATGAGCTTAGGGGCGGGGTGGTCTATCACGATGGCCAGTTTGATGACGCGCGTATGGCCATTAGCCTTGCATTAACGGCAGATCAGCAAGGGGCGTGTGTCCTGAATTACACCCAGGTGACTGGACTGATTCAAGAAGACGGTTTGGTCTGCGGCCTACACTTTGTAGATCATTTGTCCGGCCAAAAGCACGCCATAAGATCAAATGTTGTGATCAATGCAACCGGGGTTTTTAGTGATACCATCATGAAAATGGATGAGCCCGAAGCTCAAGATAGGATTACGCCGAGTCAGGGAATTCATTTGGTTTTAGATCGAGAATTTCTTCAGGGCAGTCACGCCATTATGATCCCGCAAACCACCGATGGACGAGTGCTGTTTGCAGTTCCTTGGCACGATCACGTCATTCTCGGGACGACGGACACGCTTATTGACTCCGCCGCCTTAGAACCACAGGCTTTGGATCAGGAAATTGATTTTGTGCTGAACAACGCTGCTCAATACATGCACAAAAAGCCCAAGCGCAGCGATGTGAAAAGTGTTTTTGCGGGTCTTCGGCCGTTGGCTGCAAGTGCTGCTAAGGACGGTAAGACTAAAGAAATTTCTCGTCACCACAAGGTTCATGTCAGTACCAGTGGTTTGGTTAGTGTATTGGGTGGAAAATGGACCACATATCGCAAAATGGCAGAGGATACATTAAATGCCGCGGCCATGGTGGGCGGCTTGGACACCAAGAAATGTAAAACTAAAAAACTCAAGCTTTTCGGTCATCAAAAGGACCTCTCTTTCGAAGATCCGTTGCACGTTTATGGTACGGAGCGTGAAACACTTATGGCTCAGGGCCCAGAGGACCATAATGTTTCGCTATCAAATATCTTTTATATTAGCGTGAATCAAATCCTTTACAGCATACGTCATGAAATGGCCATAACTTTAGAGGACATTATTGCGCGCAGGGTCCGTTGCCTTTTTCTGGACGCTAAGGAGACGTTAAGACTGCTTCCGAGGATCGCACATATCATGGCCCAAGAATTAAATCGGGATGAACATTGGGAGGCCCAAGAACTTGAAAAAACGGAACAACTGGTAAAAAACTATATATTATGACACAGCCTTATATCGCAGAATTTATTGGAACCGCCATATTGTTGTTGCTTGGAATGGGCGTGGTGGCCAACGTCAATTTAAAAAAGACCATTGGATCGGGTCAAACACCATGGGTACTGATCACCAGTGCTTGGGGCTTTGCTGTTTTTGTGGCCGTATTCATTACAGGTCAATTCAGTGGTGCCCACCTCAATCCCGCGGTAACCATCGGCTTGGCCGTGGCAGGAAAATTTTCATGGGACTTGGTTGTGGGTTATGTTTTAGCTCAACTGCTTGGGGCCATGGCCGGAAGTTGGCTGGCCTACATCTTGTACATTGACCATTATCGCGCTACCCAGGACGTTGATGTGGTGCGCAGCACCTTTTGTACAGGACCGGCTATTCGCAATTTTAAAAACAATTTGTTCAGCGAGGCCATTGGGACGTTTATGTTGGTTTTTGGGGTCTTGTTTATCGCTGGCCCCAGTATTAGTGTGTCTGGGGTCACCGTTGAGAACTTTGGCATTGGCTCTTTGGATGCCCTTCCTGTAGGAATTTTGGTTTGGGTGATTGGTATGGGCCTTGGAGGCACCACCGGCTATGCCATTAATCCCGCGCGGGACTTGGGCCCTCGTTTGGTACATCATTTAATCCCTAGAAAGTCCAAAAATTCCGATTGGGGCTACGCTTGGATCCCGGTTATTGGTCCTTTTATCGGCGGTACTATGGCCGGACTTCTTTATTTAGTTGTTGTTTAATGACGGCAAATTTTAGCAAGATGAGGT
>WTIY01000060.1 GCA_011525065.1 Flavobacteriales bacterium | reverse complement strand
CTTTGGCCCCGCGGATGATGCCCATTTGTTCTTCCAATTCTTTGGGCGTCAAGTCCGTGCGATATAAGGCCACGAGCTTGGCCCCAACTCTTGAGCTGGGTAGGTCAATTACTTCTAAACTACGGGTGATTTGATTCAGGCGATAGGTGATTTGATCGCCAGGAAAAACCTCCTTTGCAGGTTTAGCGATTAGCCCGTTAATGCGCACTGAACCTTTTTTGACCGCTGTACTTGCTTGATTACGGGTTTTAAAACACCTGATGCTCCATAAATATTTGTCTATCCTCATTGTGGCGCCTTAAAAGAGCGTTAAACCAAGCACAAAAATAAGGGAAAAATGGTATCTTGCGCCATCTAAATTAAGGCGATGACCCATAGGCTTAAACCAATAAAATATTTGATCTTAGGACTCTTAACGGTTCTGGCTTGTAATAAGGAAGACGATGGATTCACTTTTGTACCCGCAAGAGATCGTGCCGAAGAGGCTCCAGTTTCTACCGAAATTATTGAAGAGTATTTAAGCACCCACTTTTACAACTACGAAGAATTTCAAAATCCTCCTGCCGATTTTGATTTTAAGATTCGTTTTGACACCATTGCCGGGGATAATGCCGATAAGACCCCACTCATTGATCAAGTTCAGCATAAAATGGTTCCCGATCGAGTGGACGAGGGGATTGAATACAAGCTGTATTATTTGTCTGCTGTAGAGGGCGGCGGTGAACATCCTATGTACCCCGATGTGGTGACCCTGACCTATGAGGGACGTTATTTAAATACCGAATTCACTGGTTCGGAATACACCAAGTTATTCGACAGTGCCAACACCCCAGTAAGTTTTGATTTGACCAGTGTGGTCAACGGTTTTCAAGATGGGGTCATTACGGCTAAGACTTCACCTTTTCCAGCCATCGAGGCACCTGATGGTTCTGTTTCTTTTGAGGATTACGGTGTTGGTGCGGTGTTTATTCCAGCGGGCTTGGGTTATTATGTAAGCCCTCCCAATGGATCCATTATTCCGTTTTACGCGCAATTAATTTTCACCTTTCAACTTTATTCATCGCGTATTGGCGATCAAGATGAAGATGGCATCCCAACGATTTACGAGGACATCAATGGCAACAATCTAGAAGAGGATGACGATACGGATTCAGATGGCCTGCCAAATTTCTTTGATGCAGACGACGATGGAGATGGCAGACCGACCTCGGAGGAAATTATCGTTCGTACTTATGTCTTTATGGATGGAGAGCCCGAACCAGAGTGGCCTGATTCAGAAGAGGAGGTTAAGCGTGAATACAATGCGCAAACCATGGAGACCACCATTTACACCGTTGAATTTACCGATGAAGACAGTGACGGTGTAGTTGATTACCTCGATTCAGACAGTTAAGCCTAATTAAGCTTTTCGAGCAATTACCTTTTTCGCTTTGGCCACAATGGCTGCTGCGTTAAGTCCGTATTTTTCCATAAGTTGGGCCGGCGTACCTGATTCTCCAAAAGTGTCTTGAGTGGCGACAAATTCTTGAGGGGTGGGATCCGTTAAACTGAGTTCCCGAGCCACAGATTCGCCCAAACCACCCAAGTAATTGTGCTCTTCTGCGGTGACCACACATCCCGTTTTACGCACACTTTCTAGTAGGGTTTCAGTATCGAGCGGTTTAATGGTATGCATGTTGATGACTTCAGCGCTGATTCCCTCTTCATTCAGTGTTTTAGCCGCCTCTAGGGCTTCCCAAACCAAATGTCCCGTGGCTACAATGGTCACGTCTTGACCTTGGGTTAAGGTGATGGCTTTTCCAATGATAAAAGGCTCATCTGCTGGAGTAAAATTGGGGACAGATGGCCGCCCAAAGCGCAGATAAACAGGTCCATGATGCTCAGCAATGGCGATTGTCGCAGCCTTGGTTTGATTGTAATCACAAGGATTGATTACCGTCATTCCTGGCAACATTTTCATCAGACCGATGTCCTCTAAAATTTGATGCGTCGCTCCGTCCTCACCCAAGGTCAGGCCGGCATGAGAGGCACAAATTTTTACATTCTTATGACTGTAAGCGACACTTTGACGGATTTGATCGTAAACGCGACCGGTTGAAAAGTTCGCAAAGGTTCCAGTGAACGGAATTTTTCCGCCGATGGTCAACCCAGCGGCGAGTCCAATCATGTTGGCTTCTGCGATACCTACCTGAAAGAAACGCTCCGGGTGATTGTCTTTAAAGTCATTCATTTTTAATGAACCCGTTAAATCAGCACAAAGGGCTACCACATTCGGATTCGTTTTTCCCAATTCAGTAAGACCGGCGCCAAAACCAGAACGGGTATCTTTTTTTCCTGTGTCAGTATATTGTTTCATGTCGGTTAGAAAGTTTAGTAATCCCCCAGGGTTTCAGGATTTTGACTTAAAGCCAGTGCCAATTGTTCGTCATTCGGTGCTTTGCCATGCCAGGCGTGGGTGTGCATCATAAAGTCCACACCATGGCCCATGACCGTGTGCATCAGAAGACAGATGGGTTTTCCTTTGCCGGTATGTTCCTGGGCACTCTTTAGACCAGAGATCACACTGTTTAAATCGTTGCCATTATTGATGTCGATGACCAGCCAGCCGAAAGCCTCAAATTTGGCTGCTAGATTTCCTAAACTGAGGACCTGATCCAGCGAACCGTCAATTTGCTGACCGTTGTAATCTACGGTTACTATAAGGTTGTCCACTTGATTACTTGCGGCGTACATGATGGCTTCCCAATTTTGTCCCTCCTGCAATTCCCCGTCTCCACACAAGGTGTAAACCAGGTGGTCGTCTTGATTGAGTTTTTTAGCCAGCGCCGCCCCGACAGCAACCGATATGCCTTGTCCTAGGGATCCCGATGCCACGCGAATACCGGGAAGGCCTTCGTGAGTGGTCGGGTGACCTTGTAATCTTGAATTGAGCAGTCTAAACGTATTGAGCTCATCCACTGGAAAATATCCTGATCTGGCCAGAACGCTGTAAAAAACAGGAGAGATATGGCCGTTTGACAGAAAAAATAAATCTTCTCCATGTCCATCCATATCGAAGCCATCTTTTCGACGCATGATTTCTTGAAATAGGGCAACAAAAAATTCGGCACAGCCAAGAGAACCTCCTGGATGTCCCGAATTTACCTTGTGCACCTGACGTAAAATGTCTCTACGAACCTGAATAACTAGATTCTCGAGCTCGGTAATGTTAGGCATATTGGTCATTATTAGTACCACAAAAATACGACAATGATTCCCACAAGGACAAGGCCAATAAAACGCACTTATCAACGATTTACACCGAATAGTTAACACTCGCGGATTTTATTCCTGCTTTTGGCTCTCGAGCTTTTGATGGGTCAGCACTGTCGTTAAATTAGCGAGGAATCTTCATAAATGAGTTACCTTTGGACGGTCATTAAAAGAGATTAATCTCCAACACATTGCGGATGAAATTCACACTGGAGGCAAAAGATCCAAATACAAGGGCACGGGCCGCTACCATCGAATTGGCTCATGGCCCGGTTCATACCCCGATATTTATGCCGGTAGGCACTGCCGCGACGGTAAAGGGTGTTCATCAGCGTGAATTGGAGATGGACCTCAAGCCAGACATTATTCTGGGGAACACGTATCACCTTTATTTGAGGCCACAAACCCAGGTGATCCAGCAGGCCGGAGGTTTGCACAAATTCATGAACTGGTCAGGAAATATTCTAACAGACAGCGGCGGCTATCAGGTTTATTCGCTTTCTGCAAATCGAAAAATCAAAGAGGAGGGCGTCAAGTTTAAGTCGCATATCGATGGGAGCCTGCATTGGTTTACGCCTGAAAACGTCATGGACATTCAGCGTAAAATAGGGGCAGACATCATCATGGCATTCGATGAATGTACGCCTTATCCGTGTGACAAAAAATATGCACGCGCCTCCATGCACATGACTCATCGTTGGCTGGACCGTTGTTTGGCCCAACTCGATCAATCGCCAGAACTATACGGCTATAATCAGGTCTTTTTTCCCATTGTTCAAGGCAGTACCTATACCGATCTAAGGCGCGAATCTGCGGAGTATATTGCTTCTGTTGGTGCTCAAGGAAATGCCATAGGCGGTCTGAGTGTCGGTGAGCCTGCTCCAGAAATGTATGCCATGTGCGAGGAAGTTACTGCCATTCTGCCCGAGGATAAACCGCGCTATTTGATGGGTGTTGGTACGCCCATCAATATTTTAGAAAACATCGCCCTTGGAATCGACATGTTTGATTGTGTGATGCCGACCAGAAACGCCAGAAACGGGATGTTATTCACCGCCCATGGCACCATAAACA
>WTIY01000237.1 GCA_011525065.1 Flavobacteriales bacterium | reverse complement strand
GTTACCACCACTTCATTTATCGATCGATTTTTGGTCACCGCAGCGGCTTATCATATCGATTGTGTCTTGTTGTTTAACAAGTCAGATGCTTATGATCAGGAATCCTTGGATCAGGCAAAATACTTGGCGAGACTCTATCGTTCCATCGGTTATCGATGCGTCGGAATTTCGGCCAAAACCGGCAAGAACCTTGATCAGGTAAAAACCTTGATGAAAGACAGAACTTCGGTTTTTTCTGGGCATAGCGGAGTGGGTAAATCAACCCTGATCAATGCCCTAGCACCAGATTTGGACTTGCGCACGGCAGAAATTTCACAACAGCACGCTCAGGGTCAACACACCACAACTTTTGCTGAAATGTTTGATTTGCCCTTCGGCGGTCGAATCATAGATACCCCGGGCATTAAAGGTTTTGGTGTAGTCGATGTCTCCCCATCTGAATTAGGCGCTTATTTCCCAGAGTTTTTTGCCCTTCAGGACCAGTGTAAATTCAATAACTGCCAGCACATTAACGAGCCTAATTGTGCCATAAAGGATCATCTAGATTCGGGTGAGTTGGCATGGTCGCGTTATCAGAGTTATTGTCAAATTCACTCTGGTGAGGACAGTCAATACAGAAAAGATATATTTCATCAATCATGAAAGCAGTGGTTCAGCGCGTTAAGCAGGCTCATGTAGCCGTGGATGGTGCCATTAAGGGTGAGATTGGTCCAGGCTTGTTGATTTTTTTGGGGATTTCAACCGGAGACAGCATCAAAGAGGTCCAGCAGTTGAGTAGAAAAATTGGCCATTTAAGGATATTTGCAGATGACAACCGAGTGATGAACCTGGATGTGAAGCAAGTTCAAGGCGGTATTTTAGTCATCAGTCAGTTTACCCTGCATGCGCTGACTAAAAAGGGAAATCGTCCCTCTTTTATCAAAGCTGCTCCGGCAAATCAGGCAAGACCCTTGTATGAGGAATTCATCAGGGCCTTGCATCTGGAGACCGGAGTAGAGGTGGCAGAAGGAGTTTTTGGCGCCGACATGAGCGTCTCTTTAATTAATGATGGTCCCGTGACGATCATTTTAGACACTGAAGATTACTGAATTTATAAAACAGAATCAATGGAATTAAATGCCTTACAAAAACGCGTCGATGAGTGGATTAATGCCCATGGCGTGCGCTATTTTAATGAATTGACCAACATGGCACAGCTCACTGAGGAGGTGGGAGAGGTTGCCAGAATTATCGCGCGGCGTTATGGCGAACAAAGTGAAAAGCCATCCGATCAGCAGAAGGATCTCGGTGAGGAATTGGCCGATGTCCTATTTGTCGTGCTGTGTTTGGCCAATCAGACTGACGTGGACCTACAAAAGGCCTTCGATCAAAAAATGGCCATCAAGACCCAAAGGGATCACGACCGCCATCACGACAATAAAAAACTCCATTAGGTCATGTTTTTGCGCATTGTCAGTCAGGTTAAATTTTGGCGTTCAGTGATGGTCTTATCTCTGGGCTTTGCGGTGGTCGTTGTTTTGATCAAGGGCTCTCTCACTCAAGGTGACTTCATGAGTTTTCTAAAGTCTTGGAAGAACTTAACTGGATTGATTCTTGGGGCGTTAATCTATGGTTTTTTTGCGGCCTACGGGCGTTTTTACAAATATTATAAATCTCAGCGGCGATCATGAATGTTTTGAGACTCCATGAATTAAATCCAAAAAGCAACCCTGTTGTTTTATCGTTAACGGGCTCAAAGAGTGAGACAAACCGTCTTTTGATTCTTCAAGCTTTATGGCCTGAGCTGGAGCTCAGTAATCTGGCCTTATGTGATGATTCCACAGTGATGATGCAGGCTTTGAAACATCATAAGGGAACCATTGATGTTGGGCATGCCGGCACCGCCATGCGCTTTTTGACGGCCTACTATGCATGCATGCCAGGCTCAGAGGTTGTTCTCACCGGGTCCTCGCGCATGAAACAGAGACCCATTGGCTTATTGGTCGAGGCCCTGAGGACCTTAGGAGCTAAGGTAGATTACTTGGAACAAGAGGGCTATCCGCCCTTGAGTATTTCAGGAATACACTGTATTGGAGGGCGCATTGAAATTTCGGGCAAGATTAGCAGTCAGTACTTGACTGCCCTGATGCTGGTAGCAACAAAATTTGACAATGGACTGATCATAGAGGTCCTTGATGAACTGACCAGTTTACCCTATTTAAAAATGACCGTCGCATTGCTATCCCGACTGGGTGTTGAAGTCATCCTAAATGACAATCAGATTGTGATTCGAGGCCCATTAGCCCATGGCAGCCATAATATTAATATTGAATCCGATTGGAGCGGCGCATCCTACTGGTATAGTTTGGTTGCCTTAAGACCTCAGTGCAGTTTGATTCTCAAGGACTTTCATAGAGAAAGTCGGCAAGGTGACGCTGCCTTGGTCGATCGTTACAAGGCCTTAGGCGTGGACACCGAATTCATAGGGGAAGGTCAAATAAGACTTAGTGCTTCGGGAAAGCCTTTACCCGAGTTCATTGAATGGAATTTAGCAGATACCCCAGACCTAGCCCAAACCATTGCGGTGACCTGTTTTGGGTTGGGAATGGCTTGTCATTTAACGGGTCTGCACACCTTAAAAATAAAAGAAACGGATCGTCTTTTGGCCATGGCCCGTGAACTGACAAAAATGGGGGCTGAAGTGGAAACTTCATCAAATTCTCTAATCCTCAAGGCCCGAAAAAACCTGCACGAAAATGTCGTCATCGAGACCTATCACGATCACAGGATGGCCATGGCTTTTGCACCACTGGTGGCTTTGGTCTCTATCGGTATAGCCGATCCAGATGTGGTCTCGAAGTCTTACCCGGAATTCTGGCGTCATTTGGACCAAGTGGGTGTTCAGATGAATTGAGGAATTAATTGGTCTTTTACTTGACAACCCCCATCTTGAGGTTGTATATTTGCCACCTTTAATCAAACTTCACGTCTCATGGGAATGAAACTCTCCAATTTTAATTTTGATTTACCTCCTGAACTCTTGGCAGAATATCCTGCTCCTAATAGAGATGAGGCTCGCCTTATGGTCTTGGACCGAGCGAATAAAACCATTGAGCACAAGATGTTCAAGGACCTGATTGACTATTTTGATGAGCAAGACGTGTTGGTACTCAATAACACCAAAGTATTCCCTGCCAGATTATACGGTAATAAAGAAAAGACTGGAGCACGAATTGAGGTGTTTTTGCTCAGAGAATTGAATGCAGAAACCCGCCTGTGGGATGTCTTAGTCGACCCAGCCAGAAAAATCAGAATCGGCAACAAACTCTATTTTGGCGAAGATGACTCTTTGGTGGCTGAGGTTATTGACAATACGACTTCAAGAGGAAGAACACTACGTTTTTTGTTTGACGGATCGTATGAAGAATTTCGCAACAAATTGACAGAACTTGGTGAAACGCCACTACCAAAATACATCAAACGAGACGTCGAGCCAGAGGATGCGGAGCGTTATCAGACCATTTTTGCCAAAAATGAGGGCGCTGTAGCCGCGCCGACAGCCGGCTTGCATTTTTCAAAACATTTGATGAAGCGCTTAGAGATTAAAGGCGTCAATTTCGCAGAGGTGACCCTCCATGTTGGTTTGGGGACCTTTAGTCCCGTGGAGGTAGAAGATTTGTCCAAACATAAAATGGACAGTGAAGAGATATTTATCGAGCAAAAGGCAGTTCAAACCATCAACACTGGAATTGAACAGAAACGCCGTGTTTGTGCCGTGGGGACCACGGTGATGCGTGTATTGGAGAGTTCGGTCTCATCCAGTGCGACGCTGAATGAATATCAGGGGTGGACCAATAAATTTATTTTTCCGCCTTATGATTTTAGCATCGCCAATGCTATGGTGACTAACTTTCATACGCCAAAATCTACTTTACTGATGATGGTAGCTGCTTTCGCGGGCCATGAATTCATAAAAGAAGCGTACGCAGAGGCGGTAAAGGAGCGTTACCGCTTTTATACTTATGGCGACGCCATGTTGATCATTTAGTGCAGTTATCCACTGACCTGATCTGTCTTATCTCAAGATCTTATTTGAAAATGAGATTTTGCTGGCCATAGGTAAGAAATACATAAACCCTCGACTATTCGAGGGTTTTTTTATGAATGATGGGTTTTTTTCTTTAACTTAGTTGGTCTGTAATCGCGTGACAATCAAATAAATGCTTCGGTCCCTTCTTTGTCTTTTAATGCTTACTTCCTCTTTGCTTTGGGCTCAAGGGAACGCGCCTGAACCCAGGAGCTGGACCTATGGATTGACTTCGCCTGAACAATGGGCTTTAGAATCATTGGATTTGTCCCAAGT
>WTIY01000163.1 GCA_011525065.1 Flavobacteriales bacterium | reverse complement strand
GTTTCATGTGCATTGTATTAGTATCCAGGGTTCTGTTGCCAGCGGTTGCCGGTTAATTGTATTTCGATTTCAGGTATTGGGAACAATTCGTGTTTGTTCGGGGTAAATCCCGGAATTTCTTGAGCTGCGCGACCTTTTCTTACCGCGTCAAAAAACTGATGCCCCTCTCCTACAAGCTCCAATCGGCGCTCAAGATAAATGGCGTCGGCCAAGTCTGTTCCCGTAGCCGTGATTTCACCTAGGCCAGCACGCTGACGCACTCGATTGACGTAGGTTTGTGCTCTTGCGTCACTGCCCGACTCGTTATGGGCTTCTGCAGCCATGAGCAATACATCAGCAAATCGAATGGATCGATAATTGTTTGGGTTGGTCAAATTTTGATCCCCAATATTTGCATCGCCTTGTCGTGGGATGTATTTGCGATTGAAAAATCCAGTGTGCTCATAACCTTCAGTGTAGGTTACTCCAGAGCCTCCATTGTAATCTTGATTGTCCTGGGCCCATTGCACAATGTTTAAAATGGCGAAGTCTCTGCGAACATCATTTTCGTTGTATAAATCATAGGTTGCTTGAGTGGGCACATTAAAGCTAAACCCAGACTCGAAATTGGGCCCTGTATATTGTCGCGGCCCATTGAACCCAACAGCAACATTACCCTCGCTACATTGGAGACAACCAAACCCAGCGCCTTCTAAATCGGTATACTGTACTTCAAACACAGACTCGATGTTGTTTTCGTTTTCATTTTCAAAAATTAAGCCATAGTCTTCCATGAGATCGTAAGGCCCCGAGTCGATGACTAAATCCAATGTCTGGGCGGCATCACTCCACTTTTCTTGATATAAATAAGCTTTGCCCAGTAAGGCTTGAGCCGCTCCTTTTGTGATGCGACCTTGCTCTTCTTGGGTTGCAGGTAAATTGTCTGCAGCAAAGATTAGGTCCAATTCAATCTGCTCAAAAACCTGAGCTTTTGGTGTGCGGTCAATTTCAAACTGTACACCAAAAGTGATGCGTTTATCCACCACCAAAGGCACATCTCCAAACCATTTTACCAGTTCAAAGTAATAGTAAGCACGTAAAAATCGCGCTTGCCCAATGACATTGGCCTTACCGTCAAAATCTATTTTATCTTGGAATTCCAAAATATAGTTAGCTCGATTAACTCCAGCGTACATCCAGCTCCAAATGCTCCTTAGCTGTTCATTGGTCGGCGTGTGGATCATGTCGTCAATCTGCTGGATCCCAATGACGTCGGTTGCGCTTTCGCCACCGGCCAGAGTATTTGCTGAGGCGATTTCACCAAGCATGACATTGATGTATGAGGATTGTAGCATATCGTAAGCGCCGATCAGGGCATTTTGATAATCCTCTTCTGTATTGAAATAAGTTTCGCTGTTTTGGTTTTCAGAATTCACATAGACAAAGTCATCGCTGCAGCTCAAGGCCAAAGCCCCAAAAAGCAAAGTGAATGCTAAAACGCGTGAACGGTTGAAAGGTCGTGTAGTCTTCATGGTTCTTAGCGGATTAAAGTTTAATGTTAGCCCCGAGTAAATACGTTCTCGGTGTGGGATAAAAACCAGGGTCAAATCCGCTGCCAATTGGCGCGCCATTTGATGAGGTCGGGTCATATCCACGATATTTTGTTAAGGTAAAGGCGTTGCTTAGAGACACATAAACCCGGAATTTTGAAAGTTTGAATTTCTCGAGCAAATCTTCGCCAAAGGTGTATCCAAGCTGCATGTTCTGTGCGCGCAAGAACGAACCGTCTTCCACATAAAAATCTGAAAACACCAAATTGGATGTGGCCGCAGTGGTCACACGCGGGTATTCGTTGCTCGAGCCTGCCCCAGTCCAACGGTTCAAATAGTAGGTGGTACGGTTAGTAAACCGATCGTTTCGCTCATAATTACGAACGATTTCATTTCCTAGAGACGCAAAGAAGTAAGACTGAAAGTCAAAGTTCTTGTATTCAAAAGAAAGGTTGAGTCCCATGGTGGCGTCCGGGATGGGATCACCGATATAAGTCTTATCCTGGGTGTTAATCACGCCATCGCCGTTCAAGTCGGCAAAACGAATGTCTCCGGCTCGAGCCAATGCCCCTAAGGCAATCTGGCTTGGTGCATTGTCCGCCTCTTCTTGGGTTTGGAAAATCCCTTGGGTCTGATAACCATAATAATAACCGATAGGATAACCTTCCTCCATACGTGCTGGAGGATCTTGCCCGATACCAAAGGCTCCGCCTACTTCATAGCCTACGCCGTTATTCACGCTGAGCACTTCGTTGTTTAAGGTGGTCAAATTATAGTTGATGCCAAAAGACATGTCTTTGCCCAGGCTTTGTTTATAACCCAATGAAAGCTCAAAGCCGCTGTTGCGGACAGAGCCCGCATTGGCTACAGGATTTCCAGATCCTGGCGCTGTTGACCCCGTGGTGCCTGAGGTTTGAACCACAAGCAATAAGTCTCGCGTTTCTCGATTAAAGTAATCCGCCTCGAAGGTTAATTTTCCGCCGAGAAATCTTGAATCTACCCCAACATCCAGGGTGACTTGCTCTTCCCATTTGATGTCTGGGTTGGAAATGGCGCCGATGGCTGTTCCAAAGTAAAGCGTATTATCAAATACGTAAACACCCTCACCGTTGAGCAAAGATTCAAATCTGAATGCCCCGATACGGTCGTTTCCGATAATTCCATAAGAACCTCTGAGCTTAAGGAAGTCAAACACCTTAGAGTTTTGCAAGAAGCGCTCATCTGATGCGACCCAGCCTACGGAAAATGAAGGGAAGAAACCAAACTTGTTGTTTGGTCCAAAGTTAGTTGAGCCATCTCGACGCAATAAGGCCGAGAATAAATACTTTCCTTTGTAATCGTACTGCAGGCGAGTGAAATAAGACAAGAGGCGAGCGTCGAATATACGATTACTCACGTTGATGTAGTTGTCAAAAACAGTCTCAGCATCATCAATACTCAACTGATCAAACGGCTTATCCGGAAGTCCTTGACCGGTAAACCCATAAAAATCACCTGTGGTTCTGAACACCGAAGTCCCCAGAAGCGCTGTTAAATTATGCGCGTCGTCAAAAGTGTTTTCATAGGTCAAAAAGGCATCAAAGGTATAATCTCTGAAAAACTGCTCTTGTTCCACAAGAGTTGACACATCCAAGCGATCAAATACCTTGTCGGCGACGCCCTCTACCCCAAAGTCAGCGATCGGCGAATAAAATCGTGTGTTAACCTCTGCATAATTCCATTGGTAATTTGTTTTGAAGGTCAGGTTAGGGACGACTTTGTATTCTAACCCAGCAACACCACTTAGTTTTTGGACCTCGTTGTTGTTAAACGTACTCGCAATTTGGGCCAAAGGATTAATGACTTCTATTGGTAAATTTTCAGCACGTGAATAACCAAAATTATTGCCAGCAACCGGCAATACAGGATTCATGTTCAAGGCGTTATAAAGTACCGATCCTATGCCGTTTTCCTGAAGAGTTTTTCTTTGAATTCCGGTGTAAAGCAATGATCCGCGAAGCGTGAGCTTATCAAACTGTTCAGTGCTAAAATTGACGCGGCCGTTATAACGGGTAAAGTTTGCTTTATCTCCACCGACAATACCATCCTGACTGAGCACTGAAGCCCCCCCAGAGTAGGTCGACTTTTTGGACCCTCCATTCATCGAGATGCTTTGGTTTAATACTGGCGCTTTAGAAAAGACCTGGTCTTGCCAGTCTGTCCCAACCCCGAGCGCGGACACGCTGGGATAAACGATGGGCGAGCCGTTGGCCACGAAGGCTTCATTTATAAGTAGGCCATATTCCGTTGCGTTCAGCGCAGGGAGTTTTCGGGTTGTTTCTTGAAATCCGACATATCCATCGTATTCAATGCTCAGTGGCGTCGCTTTTCGCCCCGTTTTCGTGGTGATCAAAATTACACCATTGGCCGCACGAACACCGTAAATTCCGGCGGTCGCATCTTTAAGAACGTTAATGCTTTCGATGTCAGACGGGTTCACAACACTTAGGTCTTCAATCACATTGCCGTCGACAAGAATTAACGGCTGGTTGTCTCCGTTTGTGGAAATACCGCGAATTCGAATGTCGGATCGGCTTCCTGGCGACCCCGATTGAGTTGTAATTTGAACCCCGGCGACTTGTCCTTGAAGCGCCTGTTCAATACGTACGGGCTTGAGCTCTTCAATCGTCTCGCTGGAAATGATGGAGACCGCTCCAGTGATTTCTTTTTTGCGCTGGGTCCCATAACCAATCACAATCACTTCTTCCAATGAGGCAGCATCTTCCGACAGAGCCACAGAAAATTGGCGCTCTTCACCGACGCCAATCGTGCGGCTTACAAATCCTAGGT
>WTIY01000132.1 GCA_011525065.1 Flavobacteriales bacterium | reverse complement strand
AAAGAAGAGGACACATGAGCGCCGTTGAACCAATTTTAGCTGACAACAAAGACCGATTTGTAATTTTTCCAATCCAACATCACGACATTTGGGATTGGTACAAAAAGAGTGAAGCCAGTTTTTGGACTGCAGAAGAAATTGATTTACATCAAGATTTGACTGACTGGGCAGAAAAATTAAACGACGACGAGCGTTATTTCATCAAGCATATTTTGGCCTTCTTCGCCGCCAGTGATGGTATTGTGAATGAGAATTTGGCAGAGAACTTTGTCAATGAAGTGCAGTACAGTGAAGCCAAGTTTTTCTACGGCTTCCAAATCATGATGGAAAACATCCACAGTGAAACGTATTCTTTACTGATTGATACCTATGTAAAAGACGATAAAGAAAAGGACGTGCTTTTTAAGGCCATTGAAAATTTCCCAGCCATTAAGAAAAAAGCAGACTGGGCGTTAAAGTGGATTGAGAGTCCGAGCTTCGCTGAGCGCTTAATCGCTTTTGCTGCTGTAGAGGGAATTTTCTTCTCAGGAGCGTTTTGTTCCATTTTCTGGCTCAAAAAGCGCGGGCTCATGCCAGGTTTGACCTTTTCTAATGAATTGATCTCTCGTGATGAAGGAGTACACTGTGACTTTGCCGTGCACTTGCACAATCATCACTTGATCAATAAAGTGCCCAAAGAACGCATTCGCGAAATTATTGTGGATGCGCTAAACATTGAGCGCGAATTTATCACAGAGTCCTTGCCAATCAGTTTGATTGGAATGAACGCCAAACTCATGACTCAATATCTAGAGTTTGTGACCGACCGACTTTTGGTCGAATTAGGCTGTGAAAAAGAATACAACTCCAGCAATCCGTTCGATTTCATGGACATGATTTCGCTACAAGGAAAAACAAACTTCTTTGAGAAGCGCGTTTCAGAATATCAAAAAGCTGGAGTGACTAACAAAGACAAGGAATCGAATAAAATTAGCTTCGACGCTGATTTTTAGTGAGGAGGGCGGATTCGTTTAACCCGAATCCATTGAATCATCTAAGACGCAGAGCAATCCAAATAAGGAAGGACTCGGTGTCTGCATTTTTGACGAAAGTCGACAACTAACTAAATATAAAATACATCTAGCACCATGAATGTAATTAAGAGAGACGGCCACAAAGAGCCCGTGATGTTTGACAAAATCACGGCGAGAATCAAAAAACTATGCTACGGACTCAATGAGTTGGTTGACCCAGTGAAGGTCGCCATGCGTGTGATTGAAGGCCTGTACGACGGGGTAACCACCAGCGAGTTGGACAACCTGGCGGCTGAAGTGGCAGCGACCATGACGGTATCTCACCCAGATTATGCCATATTGGCGGCGCGTGTTTCGGTCTCGAACTTACACAAAAACACCAAGAAGTCCTTTTCTGAGGTAATGACTGATCTTTACGAGTACGTGAATCCACGTACGGGAAAAAAGGCGCCGTTGCTCAGCGATGAGGTCTATGAGGTTATTAAAGAAAATGCGGAGATGCTAGACTCTGCCATCATTTATAACCGTGACTTTAATTACGACTATTTTGGTTTCAAGACGCTCGAGCGCTCTTACCTGCTCAAGCTTAACGGACAGATTGTGGAGCGGCCTCAGCACATGCTGATGCGTGTTTCAGTAGGGATTCACTTGAATGATTTAGCGGCGGCCAAAGAGACCTATGAGTTAATGTCTAAAAAGTTCTTCACTCACGCTACGCCGACCCTGTTTAACAGTGGAACGCCAAAGCCTCAAATGAGTTCTTGTTTTCTGCTCACCATGAAGGATGACAGCATTGATGGCATATACGACACACTCAAGCAAACTGCAAAAATTTCACAATCTGCAGGAGGTATTGGACTGAGCATACACAACATTCGCGCTACAGGATCTTACATTTCGGGGACCAATGGCACCTCAAATGGAATCGTTCCCATGCTTCGTGTGTTTAATGACACAGCCCGATATGTCGATCAGGGTGGTGGAAAACGAAAAGGAAGTTTTGCCATTTACGTAGAACCATGGCACGCGGATATTTTTGACTTTTTGGACCTCAAAAAGAATCACGGTAAGGAGGAAATGCGAGCACGTGACCTGTTCTACGCCATGTGGATTCCAGATTTATTCATGAAGCGGGTTCAAGAGGATGGTACATGGACCTTGATGTGTCCAAACGAGTGTCCGGGATTATTTGACACCTATGGCGAGGACTTCGAGAAATTATATGAGCAATATGAAGCGGACAATAAGGGGCGTAAAACCATTAAGGCTCGTGAGCTTTGGGAAAAAATATTAGAATCTCAAATCGAGACAGGGACCCCTTACATGCTGTATAAAGATGCGGCTAACCGCAAGAGCAACCAAAAGAACCTCGGGACCATTCGCTCGTCAAACTTGTGTACAGAAATTTTGGAGTACACCTCAAAAGACGAGGTAGCAGTCTGTAATTTGGCCTCGATCGCCTTGCCGATGTTTGTTAAAAACGGGGCATTTGATCACAAAGAACTGTTCCGAGTGACCAAGCGCGTCACAAAAAACCTCAACCGTGTGATTGATCGTAATTACTATCCGGTCATTGAGGCGCAGAACTCAAACTTCAGACACCGACCTGTTGGTCTGGGGATTCAAGGTTTGGCAGATACCTTTATCCTGCTGCGCATGCCGTTCACCAGTGACGAGGCGAAAAAATTGAATCAAGAGATTTTTGAGACCCTTTATTTTGCTGCCGTGACCGCTTCTATGGAAGAAGCCAAAGCAGACGGAGCTTATGAAACTTATAAAGGATCACCTATTTCAGAGGGCTTGTTCCAGCACAATTTATGGAACATAAAGGATGAAGAACTCAGTGGCCGTTGGGATTGGGCAAAGCTCAGAAAAGACATCAAAAAGCACGGTGTCCGTAACTCTTTGCTTGTCGCACCGATGCCCACCGCTTCGACTTCTCAAATATTAGGAAATAATGAGGCCTTTGAACCGTATACCTCAAATATTTACACGCGTCGTGTACTTTCTGGTGAATTCATCGTGGTGAATAAGCACTTACTTGAAGACTTGGTCAAGCTGGGTCTTTGGAATGACACCCTGAAAGAGGAAATTATGCGGGCCAACGGATCCATTCAGCACATTGAAGGCATCCCGCAAGATTTGAAAGAGCTCTACAAGACGGTTTGGGAATTGTCCATGAAGGACATCATCGATATGTCTCGTCATAGAGGTTACTTCATCGATCAGTCTCAATCCCTGAACCTGTTTATGGAGAACGCCAATATGGCTAAGCTGACTTCGATGCACTTTTACGCATGGCAAAGTGGCCTTAAAACGGGGATGTACTACCTCCGCACTAAGAGTGCTGTGGACGCCATCAAGTTTACCTTGAGCAATGAGGCTAAAAAAGAACCCGTCGCTGCAGAAACCTCTAAGGTTGAGGCGGTCTCAGCGGCAAATGAAAAGCCACTAACTGCTGCAGAGTTAAGGGATATGTTAGCACAAGGAAGAGATGCTGCAGACAATGATGAGGATTGTTTAATGTGTGGCTCTTAAGCTCAGATTGATTTGTTCTGATATACAGGATTCATTGGTTGCTACCAGTGATTCCAAAAAAAACCCCGCATTTGCGGGGTTTTTTTAAAGAGAATTTTTGTAGAGTTCAGATAATTTCAATGAAGCTTGAATCAAGTCTCTGGTTTCTAGCATAAGACTGAAATACAGAGTAGTGTTTTTTGGACTTGATTCTTCAGTCTTGGTCAATGAAACTTGGGTTTCAATTAAGTCCCCAATGAACTTAGACAGTTCATTTAAATCACTTTCAATTACATTTAACGAATGGAATTGCGAATTTTTAATCACGCCTTCCAGAGCTTTCAAAACATCCTGTAATTTCTTATTGACTTCCTGAAACTCTTTAATTTGATTAAATCTTAGAGCCTTGTGGTTGTTTCGAACATGTTTGTAGCTCTTACTGGTCAATAATTCGATCGATTGTCCAAGGTCTGTCAAATGTACGAGCAGTTCGATGTAGAATTTACTCCCCGCCATGCTATGTTCCTCCAGTCCTTTGATGAAATAGAAGAGTTCATTTCTGATGTTTTCAATGTTCTCATTTAATTTAAAAGCACGCTTTCGACCTTTTTTTAGTTCCTTTTCATTTTGTGTGGCCAATCCATTAATGAGCAATTCGTATTGCTCATGCACATTCTCGATAATTTCCGAAATACTGGGCGCGCTTTCGAGGATGATTTGTTCAATATTTTTGTTTTCAGAGGAGATTCGATTCCTGGAGGTAATATCAGCACTGGTGTTCTTGTGAAAAACGAAATTTCTCAGCAACGCCAATACGGTAATTACGAGTAAAAC
>WTIY01000263.1 GCA_011525065.1 Flavobacteriales bacterium | reverse complement strand
TTTGCGCTTGGCCTTAACATGGTTCAGGCGCAATGCTCTGAAGCCTTGGTTCGGAGAACCATTGTGTTTTTTGCATTTATGACGCCATTCGGGGTTGTTTTGGGCAGCCTATTGAGCGCAGTAGAGGGTGGGCAATCCTCAGTCTTTTTTGAGGCCATATTCGACACCCTTGCTGCAGGAACTTTTCTCTATATTGCCACTTTAGAAATCATTTCTGAACTCTTTGAGAATCACACTCAAAAAACATCAAAACTTATCATGATCTTATTGGGATTTGCCTTGATGGCCACCATTGCGATCTGGACTTAAACTTTAGCAAAAAATGAAAAATTGGTTTAAAGGCTTTGCCTATGTGTTTTTCGCGCTGCTCGCCAGCACAACTTTTAGTCAAGACTCAGAGGCGGCTTCTGGCTTAAATACGATCGATACATTGACCGCTGAGTATCCCAAATCGAGCGGATTTATTGACAGTTATTTTGACGCCGAAAAACAGTCTCTTATGTGGGCCATTCCTGACAGTATTTTAGGCAGAGATCTACTTATGGTGACTCGTTTTGTTCAATTACCAGCAGATTATTCTGGATACATCAATGCCGGAAGTAAAACGGCAGAGCGTGTTGTTCGGTTTGAAAAAAGTGCAGGGCGGCTCTTACTTAGAGAGCACTCCTTTGTCAATATCGCCAATGAAAGCGATCCCATTGCGTTGTCTGTTCAGGCCAATAATTTTGCCCCGATCGTTGGCGCCTTTGATTGGGAAAACCAGGATGGAGACGGTTATTTAATCGATGTGACGGATTATTTCTCTGGAGATTCACCCGGCTTTAATCTGATTAGTTCGGGCAATAAAAAAAAGTATAAAATTGGTAACCAAGACAAAGCAAGGTCCTTTATTGACCAATGTCGTAGTTTTCCAAATAACGTCGAAGTTCTGCATACTTTGACCTATAAGGTGGGAGAAGCACCTCGGGCTAATCGGACCAGTTCATTTAGTTTTCAAGTGAATCATTCTCTAGTCTTGTTGCCAGAGGAACCCATGCAAATCAGACCAGTGGATCATCGTGTGGGGTGGTTCTCATTAAAAAAGATCGATTATTCATCACCAGCTTTAAAATCGGATGACTTTCAGGTCGCGGTGCGCTGGAGGCTGGAACCAAAAGACGTTGCCGCCTATAATCGGGGAGAATTAGTGGAGCCCAAAAAGCCAATTGTTTTTTATCTCGATCCGGCAACCCCCATGAAATGGCGTCCTTATTTTAGACAGGGCATAGAAGACTGGCAGGCGACTTTTGAATCGGCTGGATTCAAAAATGCCATCATTGCCAAAGATCCTCCGACCCCCGATGAGGACCCAGACTTTTCACCCGAAGACGTGCGTTATTCCACGGTGCGTTATGTGGCGTCGACGACCCGTAATGCTGTTGGGCCCAGTGTAAAGGATCCACGATCAGGTGAAATCATCGAAAGCGATGTCATTTGGTATCACAACCACCTGCGGTCATATAGAAATCGTTACTTATTAGAGACTGGAGCGGCCAATCCTAAAGCCAGGACCCTGGACACTCCCGAAGAAGAAATTGGCGAAATGATGCGTCGTGTCATTGCACACGAGGTGGGACACGCCTTGGGCTTACCCCATAACATGAAAGCCAGTTCTGCCTACCCTGTGGACTCATTGCGATCGGGGGAATTCACCCAAAAAATGGGTATTGCCACGACCATAATGGATTACGCACGTTACAATTATGTGGCCCAACCAGGGGATGAAAATATACGATTTGTACGGCAAATTGGACCATACGATCATTACGCCATCGAATGGGGTTATCGTTATTTTGATGGGGCTGATGTGTCACATGTATCACAGGCTTTGAACACGATGGTGGATAAAAAGTCGTTGGATCCCATTTATATGTTTGGGGGCCGTGGTAACGATCCAAACGCTCAAACAGAAAACATCGGTGATGATCCAGTAAAGGCCACAGATTATGGTTTGAAAAATTTAAAAATTGTGGCCAAAAATTTAGACGCTTGGACCACACCACAGGGGGCGAGCTTTGACGAGTTAGAGGAGCTATACGGGGAACTTCTTGGCGTGTATTCGCGCTATTTAAATCATGTGGCGGCCATTGTAGGTGGTGTTTATGAGACCCGTTCAAATCAAGGTCAAGGAGCTGTGCCATATCGTCCTGTGCCGGCTAACGACCAAAGGCGTGCTTTGAAATTCCTCGAGCAAGAATTGTGGAATGACCCCAGCTGGCTCATGCCATCGACCTTAGTAAATCGTTTTAGCCAAGAGGGGGTATTGAATCGCGTTACTAAAATCCAGAGTCGGATTTTAAAAAGGCTGCTCTCTGTTCAAAGGCTCAACGACATGAGCTCGGTGGCAGAGACTTTGTCAACGACCCCCACAAGTGTTGGGTTAACAGTGGATGGCTTACTCGATCAACTCGGTGATGACCTGATGGCTTTGTCTGGGAGCGCCGCGTTAAATCGAAATTTACAAATCCTATGGATTCATCATTTAAAGGAACTGAGTCAGGACAAAAAATTATCACCGATTGTAGCGAGTCTTGTATCACAAGCCTTAGCCGACACTCGGTCTAAGGTCAAGTCCAAGCGTAAACGAGGAAGCGATATTGAGCGTGCTCACTTTCAATATGCCTATGAACTTTTGACCCAAAAGGAATGATCCATCATGACTTTTGGAGTAGCAAGTATCTGTCACTATGAAACAAGAAAAAACAGTCTCACAGGCCATCGATTATCGTCGATCGGTTCGGGTCTACGATCCAGAGCAACCCATCGATGACCAGAAGGTCAAACAGTGTTTACAGCAAGCAGCTTTGGCGCCAAATAGCAGTAACATGCAACTCTGGGAGTTCATTCACATCACCGACAAGGACACCATCAAAAAAATGGCCCCCTTGTGTTTTAATCAAAATGCCGCAAGAACAGCTCAGCAGCTGGTAGTATTTGTAACGAGAAAGGATTTATGGCGCTCTCGTGCTAAAGCTAATTTGGACATGATTCGAGAAATGTACCCAGATAAACCCAAGGCCGAGCAGAGCCGTCGCGAGCGGGTGATAAAAGCCTATTACGGCAAGCTTATTCCCAATGTGTATTTTGATTTATTTGGCCTTTATGGTTGGTTCAAATATATCATGGTATTGATTACGGGATTATTTCGTCCGATATACCGTGAGGTTAGGGCCAAAGACATGCGGGTGGTGGTTCACAAAACTTGCGGTTTGGCGGCACAAAACTTTATGATTAGCATGGCGGCTATTGGTTACGACACTTGCCCTATGGAAGGCTCTGACACTTGGCGGGTTAAGCGGCTATTGGACTTACCTAGTGGCGCGGAAATCAACATGATTGTAAGCTGTGGAATCCGCAAACCGGAGGGGGTTTATGGAGAGCGCTTCCGGGTGCCCTTCGATCAGGTATATCGAAAAATGGAATAAAAAAAGCGTCCGAATCGGACGCTTTTTTATGGAACATTACTAAGGGTTTATTCCATGTCGTCATCACCCTCCTCATCCGGAGTTTCCATTAGATAATTCATCATTCCGCCCAGATCAAACCAATCTCCACCTCGGTGAATCTTTCCATCTTTAAATTCAAAAGAGTGGTAAGCGGTCAGGGCTACTTTTTTGCCAGTAGCGCTGTGGGTCGCATTCCACGTGCCATAAACGCGTGTACTGCCATCGGGGATACCCGTTTCCGTATTCACGCCTGGCAACCAGTAGTCGGCGACAAATGACATGTCTTCAAATCCGTCCTGATAGCCTTGAATTGCTGCTTTGACCTCATCTAAACCAGCTAAGGGCGCACCGTAAACAGGCATGTGCCATTCAATGTCCGGATGCAAATACTCAAACATGGCTTGGGCATCTTCAGATTCGTGCAATTTAAAATAAGCTTTTGCAGTTTCGGTGTTTTTCTCGAATTCTGCCCGATAGTCATTATTCTGACAAGAAATCAGCGTGACTAGCCCTAATAGGGCAATCATTAATTTTTTCATGTTGGGTTGTTTTTTATTATTGTTAATTGCAACAATGTAAGCAAAGATTCGCTAAATCACCAAATTTAGCTGGGTTTTAGTATCCCTTTGACTCAATCAGTCCTATGAAGTACAGGTTTTTCAAGACCTAATGTAGCGCCTGTAAATGATTTATTGATCTGGTGCGCTTTTTTCTAGCTTCATCTGAATCACACCTTGAACTTTATTGGATTTAAGGGTGTCGATGATGACTTCAATGTCTTCTTTTTGAAAATCTTCAGGAACGCTTACATCGACATGCATGGTGTCTGGAAAGCGAATGACGATGCAAGAGGAGGTCATAAAAATCAGTGCGGCAAAAGCGAGGAGTCTGTTCATGGTGCTTAACTTTATCCCTAAGTTAAGGCAATTCTGATAAAGAGATTGTTAATGCCCGTTTAAAAATGCTCTAGAATATGCGATTGAAGTTTAGGAAATTTCCTATAGTAAATCCTTGGATTTGAGTTTGAAAAGCGTACTTGGGC
>WTIY01000022.1 GCA_011525065.1 Flavobacteriales bacterium | reverse complement strand
AAAGAATGATTCGTCAAAATGATCCGAAAGCAAATATTTTTGCGCCTTTGGGTACGGATTCAATTCTTGGGTCAGATCCCCCCCCTTTAATGCCAGAATGCCATTTTTTAGGGGGTGCTTTTGTATCTGGCTAATTTTGTTTTGAGTCCATTGAACCAATCCAGGCATTTTTGTCACCGCCCGGGTAACGACAAAATCAAACCCACCTTGAATCTGCTCGGCTCTTAGATGATGGGCAGAAACATTCTCTAAAGACAACGCCCGGGCGACCTCATTCACCACCTTGATTTTTTTACCGATACTGTCAACCAAAACAAACTCGGTCTGAGGAAACATAATGGCCAATGGAATTCCTGGAAAACCACCGCCAGTTCCTACATCTAGGACCCGAGCCGACGAATCAAAGGTCATCACTTTTGCGATACCGAGTGAATGCAGGACGTGCCGCTCATACAAGCAATCGATATCTTTTCGAGAGACGACATTGATTTGATCATTCCAAAACCGGTAGAGCCTCCCTAATTCGGAAAATTGCTCAATTTGTTGGGCATCTAAATCCGGAAAATATTTTAGAATAAGTTCCATTTGAGTTATTCACGGCAAAAGTACGTGTTCCTTAATAAATTTCACGATCTGAATCTCAGTATTCCCCGACAGATGATTATTTTAGTCGTACAATTAACGAACACTAATTTTCAAAATTTAACCGTGGGGCATACTAACATTAAATTTCCGAGACCAGACAAGGCACAATTTTTTAAAACTTTGAATCGCAGGGTGAATTTGTATTTTAAAGAAAATAACCTCTCAAAATCCGGTAACTGGCGTTTGCATTTAAAATCGATCGTCATGTTTGTGCTCTACATTGGGCCTTATGTCCTGTTGTGGCAGATGTCTATGCCCTGGTGGATTCAGTTATGCTTAGCCGTAATTATGGGAATCGGTATGGCCGGTGTGGGCATGAATGTCATGCACGATGCCAATCACGGGGCCTATTCGAATAAAACTTGGATCAATAAACTGCTGGGAAGCAGCATCTACATTTTAGCGGGGAACGTCTATAATTGGCAGGTACAACACAATGTTTTGCACCATACTTATACCAACATTCACGGTCATGATGAAGATTTAGAGGCAGGCAGAATTTTGCGATTTTCAAAACACGCTCCATGGAAACGATTTCACAAATTTCAACATCTCTACGGTGTGCTATTTTATGGCCTTTTGACCATTAATTGGGCCATAACCGCCGACTTTTTTCAGACACAACGCTACCTTAAGCGGAAATTATCCTACGGAAGGTTTCCCAATCCATGGCGTCAATGGGCGGTATTGGTGGCGACAAAGATTTTATACGCGAGCATATGGATCGTCATCCCGATGATCTTTTTTCCTTTGAGCTGGTGGCAGGTTCTGATCGGGTTTGTCGTCATGCACTACACCGCGGGCTTGATATTAAGCATCGTGTTCCAATTGGCACACGTTATTGAAGACACCAGTATGCCTTTACCCGATGAGTCGGGAACCATGAAGAATACCTGGGCCATTCACCAATTGTTTACCACGGTGAATTTCTCCACAAAAAACAGACTCATCAATTGGTTTACCGGTGGACTGAATCATCAAGTAGAACATCATATTTTTCCTAACATCAGTCATATCCACTACACAAAAATTGCGACCATCGTAAAGAAGACTGCTTTAGAATTCAACCTACCCTATCACGAATACCGGACAACCAGGTCAGCCATTGCTGCCCACTTTAGACATCTTAAAAACATGGGGATGAAACCCGCTTTATAACAAAAAATGAATTCAAAATTATCTGATCGCGTAAATCAAATGGCCACCTCAGCGACTCTGGCCATGGCCGCAAAAGCCAGAAGTTTAAGAGAAGAAGGTGCCTCAATCATTGGACTCAGTCTGGGTGAACCAGATTTCACTGTGCCTGATTTCATCAAACAGGCCGCGATAAAGGCTGTCGAGGATGATTATCATTCTTACAGTCCAGTCGATGGTTATGCCGACTTAAAAAAAGCCATCGCCTTAAAATTTGAGCGAGACAATAAACTCCATTATACGGCGGATCAAATTGTGGTATCCACCGGTGCCAAACAATCTCTGGCCAATCTGGCTCAAGTTTTGCTCAATCCTGGAGATGAAGTTCTTTTGCCTGCACCCTATTGGGTGAGTTATTCTGATATTGCCAAGGTCGCCGGTGGTGTGCCCGTTGAAATCAAAACCACCATCGACAGTGATTTTAAGATTACGCCCGAGGACCTCCAAAACGCGATAACACCAAAAACTAAAATGATGATCTACAGTTCGCCCTGTAATCCAAGTGGATCGGTCTACAGTAAAGAGGAACTTCGCGGATTGGCAGATGTTTTAATCCAACATCCTGACATTATTGTGGTGAGCGATGAAATCTATGAGCACATCAATTTCGGGGAAGCTCATTTTTCTATGGCACAATTTGACGACATGTATTCACGAACCGTTACAGTGAACGGCGTCTCAAAAGCATTTTCAATGACGGGATGGCGCATTGGCTACATCGGTGGACCAAGCTATATTGCTCGAGCCTGCAACAAAATGCAAGGCCAAGTGACCAGTGGCGCCAATTGTATTGCACAAATTGCCACCATCAAGGCCCTTGAAACCCCACCCGCGGCGATTAATTATATGGTGGAAGCCTTCAAAGAGCGTCGCAGTTTGATCTTATCTCTTTTGGCTGAAATTCCTGGTTTTAAAACGAATGTACCTCAGGGAGCATTCTATGTCTTTCCCGATATCTCCTACTACATTGGGCGCAGCTTGAAAGGACAGCACATTAGCTCCGCTGGAGATTTTGCACTCTTTTTGTTAGAACATGCTGGGGTTGCTACAGTAACCGGTGAGGCCTTTGGTGATCCGGACTGCATTCGAATTTCCTACGCTGCATCAGAAGACGACATTAAAAAGGCCATGAAAAGCATCAAAGAAACCCTGACTCAAGCGCTCGATTAAGCTGATTGCTATGGCAAAAATACTTTTATTAGGATCCGGGGAATTAGGTAAGGAATTTGTCATCGCTGCTCAAAGACTTGGGCAATATGTTATCGCTGCAGACAGCTACCCTAACGCGCCTGCCATGCTGGTAGCCAATGAATCCGCAGTGTTAGATATGTTAGATGGCAAGGCCTTGGATGCGGTGGTTAAAACGCATCGACCCGATTATATTGTTCCTGAAATTGAAGCCATTCGAACAGAACGCTTTTACGATTATGAAGCACAGGGCATCACGGTTGTGCCATCAGCTAAGGCGGCAAATTACACCATGAATCGCAAAGCAATAAGGGATTTAGCGGCTCAGGATCTTGGGGTCAAAACTGCGCCATTTGCCTATGCCGATAGTTTAAAATCCTTGGAAACGGCAGCCAAAGAAATCGGTTTTCCTTGCGTGATTAAACCACTGATGTCTTCAAGTGGCAAAGGACAATCCACGGTAAGTGAATTTGGTGAACTCGAGTCAGCCTGGAATGATGCACAAGACGGGTCTAGAGGAGATCTTAAAGAGGTCATTATCGAAGGATTCATTGATTTTGATTACGAGATTACGCTTTTGACTTTGACGCAGAACAATGGAGTGACTTTATTCTGCCCACCCATAGGACACAGGCAAGAGGGTGGGGATTATCGAGAAAGCTGGCAACCCATGCCCATGAATCAAGCGGCCCTAGAAAAGGCCCAAGATATGGCAGCAAAGGTCACAAGTGCTTTGGGTGGTGCTGGCATTTGGGGGGTCGAATTTTTCATATCTGGTGACTTAGTTTACTTTTCAGAACTCTCTCCCCGACCACATGATACGGGAATGGTCACTTTGGCTCACACCCAAAATCTCAATGAATTTGAACTTCATCTTCGGGCCATTTTAGGACTTCCTGTTAACGAAATCGTCCTTAAATCCGCAGGTGCCTCGGCGGCGATACTGGCCGATAAAAATGGAGATCATCCCCGCTATGGCGGTTTAGAAAAAATTACGGCAGTCCCCAATGCAGATGTTCGCATTTTCGGGAAACCCACGACCCGTCCTAACCGACGCATGGGAGTCATTCTGGTAAGCGAGTCAAGGTCAAAACCACAGGAAAATGCCCTCGATTTAGCCAAAAGAGCCCAAGAATTGGCTTCTCATATCACCGTCTATAGCGAGTCACATCCTGATAAGAACTGACTGCTAACGGTGCGACCTTACTAGGATTTTACAGATCGTACCTTATATCGTATCTTAACCTCATGAAGCGGTGTGTCATTGGTTTGACTTTGTTTTGGTCCCTCTTTGTTTTGGGGCAAGACAAAGAATTGCAGTTCAACTTATATTTTGAGCACGATCAATACCAATTAGCTCAAAATCAAAGACTAAGAATAGACAGCCTACTTGCCTTACCGAATAAAGATCTGTACGACGTCCACATTAATGGTTTCACCAACAATATCGGACATGAGCAATACAACTTAGAACTCTCAAGAAAGCGGGCTGAGAACGTCAAAAAATTATT
>WTIY01000080.1 GCA_011525065.1 Flavobacteriales bacterium | reverse complement strand
AGCAATTCTTTGCCTCTGTTTATCCTACTATTACGTCTGGTAAATCAACGAAAGTCATAATCATTTCCACGCCTAACGGCATGAATCACTTCTACAAGATGTGGGAAGATGCAAGGCGTGGTAAAAATGATTATGTAACTAACGAAGTCCACTGGTCGCAGGTCCCTGGAAGGGATTCCAAGTGGAAAGAAGAAACAATCAAGAACACTTCACCGCGACAGTTTGCACAGGAATTTGAGTGTGACTTTCTCGGTTCTGCAGACACGCTGATTAGTCCAGCAAAACTACAAAACATTCCATTCCACGACCCAATCAAATCAAATGCTGGACTTGACATCTATGAGAGAGTCGAAAAAGATCACGAATATATTATTACTGTCGATGTTGCCAGGGGAATTGGCGGCGACTATAGTGCTTTCATCGTGTTTGATATCACCACGATGCCGTATAAAATCGTTGCAAAGTACAGAAATAATGAGATTAAACCTGTACTGTTTCCCTCGGTAATCTTTCAGGTTTGCAAAGAATATAATAATCCATATGTTCTGGTAGAGGTCAATGATATTGGAGACTCTATCGCTGCTACTCTTAACTACGATTTGGAATATCCTAATGTCCTTATGTGCGCTATGCGCGGTAGAGCAGGACAAGTCGTTGGACAAGGATTCTCGGGAACAAAGACGCAACTAGGTGTCAAGATGAGTGTGACCGTGAAGAAGATCGGTTGCTCAAACCTCAAAGCAATTATTGAGGAAGACAAGTTATTGTTCAATGACTTCCAGATCTTCCAAGAACTTACCACGTTTGTGCAGAAGAAACAAGCTTGGGAAGCAGATGAAGGTTATCATGATGACCTTGTAATGTGTATGGTATTGTTTGCATGGTTAGTCATGCAAGAATACTTCAAAGAAATGACTGACCAAGATGTCAGAAGAAGAATTTACGACGAACAAAGAAATCAGATTGAACAGGATATGGCACCCTTTGGTTTTATTGATGATGGTATGGGTGATGATACTTTTATCGATGGAGATGGAAACCTTTGGGAGTATGGCGATAAGCAAGAAGAAGTAAGTTACATGTGGAATTACTAATGGATATAAGCGACCAATTTTCGCTAGAGCATCTTCTTTTTAAAGAAAGAACTTGTAGAATATGTGGAGTCAAGAAAGACTTGATAGAAGATT
The DNA here is from genome assembly GCA_011525065.1 of Flavobacteriales bacterium. Taxonomy (GTDB): domain Bacteria; phylum Bacteroidota; class Bacteroidia; order Flavobacteriales; family Flavobacteriaceae; genus BACL21. The sequence goes on along the minus strand of WTIY01000080.1, from coordinate 3,395 downwards.
TCTATATGACTCGTAAAAAGAAAAAAGGATTGCCATCTGCATATGCATATGAATGTAAGGAATGCACCATAAAAAGAGTCATGGAATCTAGGAAGAAAAGAGATCCTTTTGCTGACTGGGGTTATCCAGATTGGTAGTTCATGCATTGTTCACCACCTCTGAAAGATATAAAAATCTAAATATTTACAGATCAATTATGATATCTCAAGGAGAAAAACATGGCAACGCAAGTATCGCCTGGGGTAGTAATCAAAGAGCGTGAGTTATCAAGTGCAACTATTACTGGGGCGCTTAGCATTGTTGGTGCATTTGCTACTACTTTCAGAAGAGGTCCTGTTGGAGAAATTACGACCATCTCAACAGAACGTCAATTAATAGAAACCTTTGGGGCCCCTGTTGCAGAAAATGCAGAGGATTGGCTCATCGCTTCGGAATATATCGCATACGGCGGTAGACTAGCAGTAGTTAGAATTGAAAACGATGGTCTAGTAAATGCTGCTTCAGATACTGCAACTCTAGTCAGAAATGAGACTGAGTTTGAAGCAGGTGTTGGTGGTGCAAACAAATTCCTTGCAAGATCTGCAGGAACCTGGGCAAACAACCATAAGATCTTTGTCGTAGACAGAGGCGCAGACCAAGTTCTAACTCTTGCTGAAGTTCCCGATACCAATGTTCCTGCTGCAGGAACTGCTGGTGTAGTTAACGTCGGTGGTGTAGCAAAAGCTGTTGAAGTTGTTGCATGGGATGCGACTGACAAGAAACTCACCGTCATCTTCGATGAGCAAGGTGTTGTTGCTTCTGTTGGTGACACCTGGGAGAATGGTGGAACTGATGTTAACGTTACTGCTGCTCAAGACTGGTATTCGACTGCAACTGTTGCAATTGGTTCTGGCGAATCTCTTGCACTAAGTTCTATCGGTCCTCGTCCTGGAACTTCCAACTTCGCAAGACAGAGATACATCTTCAACGACGAAGTTCACGTAGCGGTTGTCAACACTGCAACTAATGAAGTTGTAGAAAGACTAACCTATCTTTCAAAACTAACCGACGCTAAGAGCGATCAAGGTGGTTCCATCTACTTCAAAGATGCAATCAATCTTTCCTCTGAGTATATCTACCACAAAGATGCAGTTACTGCTGCTGGTGCTCCTAACTCAACTGACGCAGGTGAGAACTGGTATCAAGCATCTTCTGCACTATCTGCAACCTCAGCTGCTCCTAAGTATTTCAAACTAGGATACGAAGTTGCTTCTGACTATGCAGTTGTTTCTGTAGAAGAAGAACTAACTGGTGGAACTGACGGAACATCCGCTCTAACATATGATTCTGGTGATGCAACCACTGCATACAATCTATTCTTAGATACCGAAGCAACTGAAGTTGACTTCGTTCTTGCTGGTGGTTCACTTTCAACTGAATCTGCAACTCTTGCTAAGTATCAAGCAGTTGTTGGTGTTGCAACTTCAAGAATGGACTGCATTGCAGTTGTTTCTCCTTATGTTGGAAACCAAGTCGGAACTGGCGGATCTACACTTTCTGCTTCACAGCAAAAGACTAAGACCCTCAACTTCCTCAACCAAATCTCCACTAACTCTTACACCATTCTAGGAAGTGGTATCAAGTATGTCTATGACAGATTCAATGATACTTTCCGTTGGATTGGAACTAATGGAGACCTTGCTGGACTTTGCGTAAGAACAAGTGCTCAGCAATTCGACTGGATTTCACCTGCTGGTCTAAACAGAGGTGGTCTAAGAAGTGCAATCAAACTTGCATGGAATCCAAATAAAGCTGATAGAGACGAACTTTATCAAGCAAGAATCAACCCAATCGTAACTTTCCCTGGAACTGGAACTGTTCTATTCGGTGACAAGACTGCACTTTCTGCACCTTCTGCATTCGATAGAATCAACGTTCGCAGACTCTTCCTCAATGTTGAAAGAAGAGTTGAGCGTGCTTCTAAGGGTATCTTGTTTGAGCAAAATGATTCAACTACACGCGCAGGTTTCGCTGCAACTGTAGGTTCCTATCTTTCTGAGATTCAAGCTAAGAGAGGAATCACGGATTATCTAGTTGTTTGTGATGAAACCAACAACACACCTGAAGTTGTTGACCGTAACGAATTTGTTGCTGAGATCTTCATCAAACCAGTTCGTTCAATTAACTACATTACAGTAACCTTCACTGCTACCAGAACGGGCATTTCCTTCTCGGAAGTAGTTGGTCTTGCTGGTTGATTTAGTATTATAAATTTTTAAGTAAGAGGAAAAACTAATGGCCATTACAAGCAATGTTTCCGAATTTTTAGGAAAGATTCAACAGGGTGTGAAACCCAATCTGTTCCTGGTAGATCTTCAGTTTCCAGCAAATCATCCAGATGCTCCTTCTGGAGATGAAAAGGATCTTGTAGACATTCTCTGCAAGTCCGCTGGTATTCCAGCTGCAAACCTAGGAACAATCGAAATTCCTTACAGAGGAAGAGTAGTTAAAATCGCAGGTGATAGAACCTTCGATAACTGGTCTGTAACCTTCATCAACGATGCAGGTTTCAAAGTCCGTGGATTCATGGAAAGATGGTTGGAGCAAATGAACTCCCACGAAGGTAACACTTCTGGATTGTTCTTGCCAAACAATGGTTCTGGATATACTGCAGACCTTAAAGTCAAGCAACTCGAAAGAGATGATGCTACTACGGTTATTCGTGAATACATCTTCAGAGATGCATTCCCAACCAGCGTTTCTCAGATTGATCTTGCATACGATGCAAATGATCAGGTTGAAGACTTCACAGTTGATTTCCAATATCAATATTGGGAAGTTGTTTCTGGTGGTGCTGGAACTACCAACTCAACCCTTAGTGTAGAAGGTTGATAAATAGTTGAACGCTCAACTATATTTTTAAATCATGAGTCAGTTATTTGGCTTCCAGATTAATCGCAAGGAGGGGCAGAGGGGACAATCCCCTGTCCCTCCTTCTGCTGAGGATCCAATTGCCGTTGCGGCAGGTGGATATTATGGAACGTATGTAGATACGGATAATCAAGCTCGCAATGAGTTTGAGATGATCCGTCGTTATCGTGACATGGCAATTCACCCTGAGGTGGATAGTGCTGTTGACGAAGTTGTGAACGAATTTATTGTGAGTGATTCTCACGACACTCCAGTAGAAGTTAATCTAGATAATCTAGATATGGGTGCGGGAGTAAAAAACAAAATTCGTAATGAGTTTGAGTATATCAAACGTCTGTTGAATTTTGACAATCGCGCACACGAGATTGTTAGAACTTGGTATATCGATGGTAGACTATTCTACCATAAGGTTATCGATCTAGATAATCCCAAGAAAGGAATTACGGAACTTCGTTATATTGATCCAATGAAGATCAAGAAGGTCC
>WTIY01000249.1 GCA_011525065.1 Flavobacteriales bacterium | reverse complement strand
GGACCAAAAACATAAGCCAGACCAGCATTCCATTGTCCCGGGGTTCTGAGTCGATAGGGTTCATAGAAATTCCGGACTTCTGGATCCATGACATAATTGTCAAGTCCTTGATCCACCAAGACTGAACTGCTGAGTGATTCTGCAGATTCTTCATTGAGTTGCCACCATGTTGGGCTGTCATAGGATAAACTCATCCTCCAGTGGGTTCCAGGGGCGTAAATGGCCCCAAGTTGAAGGCTAAACCCTTCGCCATCGGTACGTTCAAAATTATTGTAGGTCAAATTTTGCAAAGGACTATTTTCGGATACGGCATATTCCTTAATACTCGTGGATCGGGTGTATCGCAACACATGACTGTTTAAATTCATCCCCATAAAAAGATGATCTCCGTATTGAGTGGCTATATTGAGATTGAATTGACGCATGGCACCACCCAGTTCCATGTAGGTATTTTGACGTCGCTGATCGTTTGTGGCCACCAGATAGTTGACATTATTGCCGCCCTCATTTTCAGGGTCGATAAGGTAGGCTTGATAAGCCAACAGTCCCAGCTGCGCACCGCGTCCGAGTTCATTGCCGAGATAACTGTATGCAGAACTTAGGGATTCTCCGTTTCCTAATTGTAGCTCGCCAAGGGCTGTGCCTTGGGCTTGATTGGCAAAATAATGTGAAAGCCCAGTTTGCGTGTTTCCAGATGCGAAAATGGATTGATCAAAATTTTTGAGTGTGGCCATGGAAAAACCAAAAGAAATTTTACGCCAAGGATTGGTTTGATCTATTTGTTCTGCAACCAAAAGCGCGCCAACATGGGCAAAGCCAAAATAGTCGTCTTCTGAATTACTTTCCTTACCGTTATAATTGCTCAGGTTTTGATTTTGGTCAAAAGATAAGCCTAAGGCCATTTTAGAATCGCTGTTTACTACGCTTGCTGCAGGATTAAGATGTAAGGACGTGACCCCACTTCCCAAGGCATGAAAAGCATTGGCCATGGATTGCATGCGCGCAGAGCCAAATTGACCTACTTGACTGAATTGTAGATAGTCTTGGGTGATTTGACCCAAAAGCGACGGACCGCTTAAAGCGCAGAACACCAACGCGAGGGCTGGTGTTCTTAATGCATTATTGATTTTCATAAAATTTGCTTTAACTGATATCAACCGCGGCCTCCGCGGCCTATAGATCCTCTTCCAGCACTGGGTCTGGAGTAGTTTCTAGGGCTGCTCATAGGACGTGTATTTTGAAAGCTAGGTCGGTTGAAACTACGCTGATTAGCATTTTCAGCTTTAATTGATCTTTGCTTATTTGGACTAGTCGGTCTTGACTTTACCGATGAATTATCTGGTCGACTGCGTCTCTTGATTTTGAAATTTTTAGAAGCATTACTCGGTCTACTGTTTTGTGCTGTCGGTCTAGAAGAACTCACAGCCTCTGGTCTTGAGTACATTGTAGCGGCGCCATTTGACACCCGGGCATAACTACTGATTGTTCCCCGATTTTTGGGATTGTACTGCGAACGAGCGAATTTACTGGATTGATTTCTATTACTGCGAATAAGTGATCGGTTATTGCGGATGGCTGCATTACTACCTCGGCCTCTATTGAGGTCACTGCTGCTCCTACCTCTGAATTGACTGTTTTCTCTTGAACCTACATTACCTCTATTGGTTTGGGCTCCTGTAGCTTGTCGATCCTGATTAGATCTTCCTCGATTGGCAATCGTAGAATAACCGCCATTGTTGTTATACCAGGGGTTGTAATAGTGGCCGTAACCCCAGCCATTGCCATAAAACCATGGATTGTAAAAGGCATTATTCCATCCCCAATAGGGACTGTACCCCCAGTAGCTGCTGTACCCCCAGAACGGATTGTTCCAATAGTTGAATCCCCAGGGCCTAAAGCCACCCCAGTAAGCGGCATTCCATCCTCCATACCAGTAGCCCAGATTCCAACCATTACCAAAAAACCCGTTGTTCCAACCACCGTAAATATTAACATTGATGTCAGAGCCGTTACTGCCCCAAGACCCATAATCGTCGATGTATTCTTCTTGAACGACGATATAACCCTCCTCGTCCATGGATTCTTGAGAGCTGTAGGCATCGATATCGGTGAAGACCAGATCCTCTTCAGGAATTTCTTCAATCTGAGCGGCTTTGGTGCTGAAATATTGCTGATAATAATTGTTCTTTGAATCCACCGCGTTCGATTCATCAAAGGCATAGGTATTGCCATAGATGCCGTCACCATCTTCTACTACGCCCTGGTAGGTATTGCAGCTTAAAATAGTCATTGCTGCAAATCCATAGGTTGCCCATGCAGCCACTTTTCTGAATTTTTGATTTACAGTTTTCATAACGATAGATTTAAATTGTTGAACATGATAAAAATAAGTAGTTTTGCCGAAACAGAACTCTTTTTTAACTCTAGTACAATTACTGTGCCAACTCTCATCCTATGGGGAAAAACTTAACTTCAAGAGCGGAGGATTATTCAAAATGGTATAACGAATTGGTCATCAAAGCAGATTTGGCCGAGAATTCAGGAGTCCGCGGCTCTATGGTGATAAAACCCTATGGTTTTTCTATATGGGAGATGATGCAAAAGGAGCTTGATCAGATGTTCAAGGAGACTGGTCACCGCAATGCTTATTTCCCGTTGTTCATACCGAAGTCCTACTTTAGCAAAGAAGCCAGTCATGTGGATGGTTTTGCTAAAGAATGTGCTGTAGTCACGCATTACCGATTAAAAACAGGAGAAGATGGGAGTATTGTAGTTGACGAAAAAGCCAAATTAGAAGAAGAGCTGATTGTTCGTCCAACCTCCGAAACCATTATTTGGGATACCTACAGAAAGTGGATACAATCCTACCGTGACTTACCTATTTTGATCAATCAATGGGCTAACGTGGTTCGATGGGAGATGAGAACACGCTTGTTTTTAAGAACCGCCGAATTTCTTTGGCAAGAAGGTCACACAGCACATGCAACTGAAAAAGAGGCGATTGCAGAGGCGGAACAAATGATGCACGTCTATGCAGATTTTGCCGAAAATTTCATGGGAGTACCGGTGATTAAAGGGACTAAATCCGCTAATGAGCGCTTTGCAGGAGCTTTGGAAACCTATTGCATCGAAGCCATGATGCAAGATGGAAAAGCCTTGCAAGCAGGGACCTCACATTTTTTAGGACAAAATTTTGCCAAAGCTTTTGACGTTAAATTCTCCGATAAGGATGGTTCACTGAACCATGTCTGGGCAACTTCCTGGGGGGTTTCCACTCGATTGATGGGCGCCTTAATCATGACCCACAGTGACGACAATGGTTTGGTCTTACCTCCTCGGCTTGCTCCGGATCAGGTGGTTATTGTTCCCATATATAGAAGCGAACAAGAGTACGATCAAACTGTTTCAAAAGCAAAGGAGTTGGTTGATGCTTTACGCCGCAAAGGGATTCGAGTGACCTTGGACTCAAGGGATACGCACAAGCCAGGCTGGAAATTTAATGAGTACGAACTTAAAGGCGTGCCCGTGCGCGTCGGACTTGGTCCCAAAGATCTTGAAAACAAGACTTATGAAATTGCGCGTAGAGATACCTTGAGTAAGGAATTGGTTCCCGAAGATCAGGCTGTACAACACATCGAATCGCTCTTAACAGACATACAAGATAATTTATATCAAAAAGCGCTCGACATGAGGACCTCCTTGACTCATGAGGCCGAAGATTACGATTCTTTTAAAACGCTTTTAGAGGAAAAGGGTGGTTTTGTTTTGGCCCATTGGGATGGCACACCGGAGACTGAGGAGCGGATCAAAAACGAAACAAAAGCCACCATTCGATGCATTCCTTTGTTCGGCCCTCAGACGCCGGGAAAATGCATTCTGACAGGTCGCGATTCAGCGAGAAAAGTCGTCTTTGCAAGGGCTTACTAGAATTTTCTGAAAAATAAAATGCATTGCTTGTCGCATTTAAAAAATGTTGTATTTTTGCATCCGCATTTTGCATGAACGGCCCATTCGTCTAGTGGTTAGGACGCAAGGTTTTCATCCTTGAAACAGGAGTTCGATTCTCCTATGGGCTACAAAAATTAAGATAGAGATTATGGCAAATCATAAATCCGCTTTAAAGAGAATTAGAAGCAACGAGACTAAGCGTTTACAGAACCGTTACAAACACAAAACGGCCCGTAATGCGATGAAAAAACTACGTGAAACCACAAACAAAAAAGAGGCCCAAAAATTGTTGCCGGAGGTGACTTCTATGCTTGATAAATTGGCAAAGAGAAACATCATTCACGCCAACAAAGCAGCCAACTTGAAATCGAGTTTGACCAAACACGTGGCAGCGCTTTAACCTCTGTCTCTACTAAAGACTCAAGCCTTTATGCATTGCATAAGGGCTTTTTTATTTAGGGAGAAAATCGCTCAAATCCCCACCGTGCTTGGCAAGATCACGCGCGATGGAACTCGACATATGAGTCAAGTGAGGTTCTGCCGATAAAAAAACGGTCTCAACACCTCCCACTTGTATATTGGTTTGGGCAATGGCTTGCTCGTAATTGAAGTCCTGTGCATTGCGAAGACCCCGAATGAT
>WTIY01000126.1 GCA_011525065.1 Flavobacteriales bacterium | reverse complement strand
GTCCGGTATAAATTGTTGTCCCTTTGGGCCAATTGTTCTAAAACGACCTCTGCTTCCCCCATTTTTTTGTTCAACAAGCCGTACTGGAGCTCGAGTTGTGCGATTTCACGACGGAGTTCCCGTTCTTTTGGGGTTTCCAGGTTTGGGATGTTGATGTAGGCTAAAAGCAATAGGAATCCACTCAGAAAAATCCCGATTAGGCTCAAGAAAAACAAGCCAATGTTCCGACCCCGCTTTGGTTTAATTTTGCGGTAGGAAAGTGTTTGAGGGTCGTAGTAATATTTTACCTGAGACATAATTTAAAAAGTCCTATTTTTGCGATGAAAACAGGGAATTTCTGAGTTTAACGCAGGGCAAAGATAAAAATTGTTTACCAGACTCCACCTGTTGTCCACCAGAAGCTAGAATTATGACATCTTCAGTAATCCGACAAAAATTTTTGGACTATTTCAAGGACAAAGGCCATGAAATTGTTGCGTCGGCACCAATGGTCATTCAAGGAGACCCCACTTTGATGTTCACCAATGCGGGGATGAATCAATTTAAAGCTTATTTTCTCGGCAATAAAACGGCGAAAAATCCCAGAGTCGCAGATACTCAAAAATGCCTCAGGGTTAGCGGCAAGCACAATGATTTAGAAGAGGTGGGTATGGACACCTACCACCACACGATGTTCGAAATGCTGGGCAACTGGAGTTTTGGGGATTATTTTAAAAAAGAAGCCATAGAATGGGCTTGGGAATTGCTGACCGAAGTATACAACATCGATAAATCTACCCTCTATGTCACCATTTTTGAGGGTGATGCCGCAGAGGGATTAGAGAAGGACACTGATGCCTATGAGATTTGGCGCACTCTAGTGGATGAATCCCAGATCATCGATGGCAATAAAAAAGATAATTTTTGGGAAATGGGTGAGCAGGGTCCCTGCGGCCCTTGCAGTGAAATTCACGTTGATCTCAGGCCCAAGAAAGAGCGGGATCAGAGTCCCGGTGCCGCACTGGTGAATCAGGATCACCCTCTGGTGGTTGAGATATGGAATTTGGTGTTCATGCAATTCAATCGACTGGCGGATGGTTCTTTAGAAAAACTCCCGGCGCAACACGTGGATACCGGCATGGGCTTTGAGCGCCTGTGCATGGTCCTCCAACAAAAAACAAGCAACTACGACACCGATGTTTTTACCCCACTGATCGAGACCATAGAATCCATTACCGATCAGCGGTACGGTCAGGATGAAAAAACCGATGTGGCCATCAGGGTCATCGCAGATCATGTGCGCGCTGTAGCGTTTTCTATTGCAGATGGTCAGCTTCCCAGTAATTCGGGAGCGGGTTATGTAATTCGACGGATTTTAAGACGTGCCATACGCTACGGGTACACCTTTTTAGGGACAGAGGAGCCCTTTATCTACAAATTAGTAGCCACTTTGACCAAAATGATGGGTGAATCTTTTCCAGAGTTGGTCCGCGAGGAAAATTTGATTCACAACGTCATTAAAGAAGAGGAAATTTCCTTTTTGCGCACCTTGGCCCAGGGCCTCAACCTTTTGGATCAAGTCATCGATTCAAGTCAGGAAAAAATCATTTCAGGAGCCAAGGCATTTGAGCTTTACGACACTTACGGCTTTCCGATCGATCTTACAGCCTTAATCTTGAGAGAGCGTGGCTTTGAGCTTGATCAAGCGGGTTTTGATCAAGCGCTTGAAAAACAAAAAACGAGGTCTCGAGCCGCCACTAAAATTGATGCGGCTGATTGGGTTGTTTTAAAAGAAAGTGAAGGACAGGAATTTTTGGGGTATGATTCTTTGAGTCAAAAAGTACAATTAACCAGTTACCGTAAGGTAGAAACTAAAAAAGAAGGGTTGCGCTATCAATTGGTCTTTGACAAGACACCTTTTTATCCTGAAAGCGGTGGTCAGGTTGGGGATAAGGGTTATTTGGAGGCTGATAACGGGGAGGTGGTTTACATCATCGATACTAAAAAGGAAAACAATCAGATCGTCCATATCTCAAAAAACTTGCCGCGACACCCTGAGGAAATACACACTGCAGTGGTGGATAAGCAGCAGCGTTTGCGTGCTGCCTCAAACCACACTGCAACGCATTTACTTCACGAGGCCTTGCGCCATGTGCTGGGAGACCACGTGACTCAAAAAGGATCTATGGTCCACAGCGGTTATTTGCGCTTTGATTTTTCGCATTTTTCCAAACTCAGTGATGAGGAAGTGCAACAGGTTGAAGATTATGTCAATGCCCGTATTCGAGATGGTTTACCCCTCGAGGAATATCGTGATTTACCTTATGACCAGGCCATTGAAATGGGTGCCATGGCGTTGTTTGGTGAGAAATACGGCGATCAAGTGCGCATGATCAAATTCGGAAAATCCATGGAGCTGTGTGGCGGGACACACGTAGCCAATACCACAGATGTTTGGCATTTTATCATCACCGGTGAATCGGCGGTAGCCAGTGGAATTAGACGTGTTGAGGCCATAACTGGGCATGCAGCCAAAGCGTTCTTTGAGGAGCGCGCCGCTGCCTTTAAACAGGTACAGCGATTGCTGCATCAAGCCCAAGACCCTATTGCGGCCATCGAAAAACTCCAAAGCGATGTGGCCGCTCTCAGCAAACAGAATCAGCAGTTGATTCGCGAAAAGGCGGGCCAACTTGGAGACCAACTCAAGCAGTCTATGGAATCAATCAATGGCGTTAATTTCATCGGAGCGATGGTCGACATCGACGCTGCGGCGCAAAAGGATTTGGCCTTTAACATGGGTCAAAAAATCGAGCGCTTATTTTTGATTTTTGGCAGTCAACACAATGAGAAGGCTCTGCTCACCTGCTATATTTCTGAGGACCTGGTCAAAGAAAAGTCGCTTAATGCGGGTCAGGTCGTACGAGAATTAGGCAAGCTCATTCAAGGGGGCGGTGGAGGCCAAGCGTTTTTTGCCACTGCGGGTGGAAAGAACCCCGATGGACTCGAGGCCGCTCTAAGCGCGGCGCGTAAAATGCTGGACTAGAGCCTCTAGCTCAGGCCAAATGTTTCTTTAATTTGGTCGACGAAATCCAATTTTTCCCATGTAAATAACTCGACTTCGACGCTTTTCTGACTGCCGTCAGGTCGCTCAAATACCTTGGTAATGGTTTCTGGCATTCGCCCCATATGACCGTAGGCTGCCGTTTCGAAGTAAATGGGTTGACGCAATTTCAGTCGCTCTTCAATGGCAGCGGGTTTCATGTCGAAAATTTGGAGGAGCTTTTGGGCCACTTCGCCGTCACTGAGTCCTGTGCGATTCGTGCCGTAACAATTGACAAATAGTCCCACAGGTTCCGCAACACCAATGGCATAACTCACTTGGACCAAAATTTCTTTACAGGCTCCTGCGGCCACCATATTTTTTGCGATGTGTCGGGTGGCGTATGCTGCGGATCGATCGACTTTACTCGGGTCTTTTCCTGAGAAGGCACCGCCTCCGTGAGCACCCTTTCCACCGTAGGTGTCCACGATAATTTTTCTCCCAGTAAGGCCTGTATCACCATGGGGACCCCCAATGACAAACTTGCCAGTCGGGTTAATGTGGTAGGTGATGTCCTCATCAAATAATGCCTGGACCTCAGGGGTCATTAAGCCTTTGACACGAGGCATTAAGAGATGCTTTAAATCGTGTTTGATGCGCTCGAGCATGGCGTTCTCATCGGGGTCAAAATCATCGTGTTGGGTGGAGATCACGATACTATCGATGCGTTTAGGCCGATGCTTGTCGTCGTATTCTATAGTGACCTGGCTTTTGGAATCTGGCCTTAAATAATTGATTTCATTGCCCTCACGGCGCATAGCGGCAAGTTCGATCAGTATGTTGTGTGCAATTTCTAAACCAAGGGGCATATAATTCGCGGTCTCTTTGCTGGCATAACCAAACATCATACCCTGGTCTCCTGCCCCCTGTTCTTGTTTGCTGGCACGATCCACTCCGCGGTTGATGTCTTCGCTTTGTTCATGTATGGCTGAAAATACCCCACACGAGTTTCCATCAAATTGATAAGCGCCTTTTGTGTAGCCAATTTTGTTAATGACATCACGGGCGATTTTTTGAACATCGAGATAAACTTGAGACTTGACCTCACCGGCCAAAACCACCTGACCCGTGGTGACCAAGGTTTCACAAGCCACTTTGGCTTCTGGATCAAAGGCTAGAAAATGATCGATTAGTGCGTCACTGATTTGGTCAGCAACTTTGTCGGGATGCCCTTCTGACACACTTTCAGAGGTAAACAAATAGGCCATAGATAAAGCTTTAAACAAAGGACCGAAATGCGTCAACCGGGCGAGATACTGCCTTTAGCATTTTTTTGCGAGGTTGCAATCAGTCAAATCTGTCCTCTTAATTTTGGCAAATGTAGCCATTTAGGACAAAAACCGAAAGTAATGTCCGCTTGATTCGTTAAAATAATAAGGCATATTCTGGGGACAAAGTTTGGTGCAGAATTTTTGACTTTCGTAGAAATAAAAATATAAATTAATGATTTTCATATAGTTAAAATAGAATTAATGCGATTGAATTTCTGAAAACTCCTGATGTGCTACTC